>JAEUHQ010000118.1 GCA_016794565.1 Planctomycetota bacterium
ACTGCGAGCGTTTCTACGGATGACGAGCACCGCGTGCGGAATCAGATTCTCACGAAGTTCGCGAGTACCAACGTCGCCGCTTCGCGTCACGCAGATCGAGACCGCCGAGCAACGCCGCGAGATCCGATGCCGCGAGCTCGATCTGTTTCGCGTCTCCATCCGCGGGCACCGGCCAAGCGAACGTGCCGCGTTCGAGTCGCTTGTGCAGCAACCAGAAGCCGGTCCGCTCCCAGTACAGGATCTTGATTCGATCGCGGCGCCCGTTGCAGAACACGAACAGGTGGCCGCTCACTGGATCGTGCTCGAGCACCTGTTGCGTGATTGCCGACAGGCCGTCGATCGACTTGCGCATGTCCGTCGCGCCGCGCGCGAGGTAGATGCGCACCGAAGTCGGCAGCGTCAGCACCGCAGCGCTCTCATCAGGCGGCGCAGCTCGGCTTCGTCGAAGCCTGCTCTGATCCGCAGCGTCACAGAGCCATCGATCTCGACCTCAAAGGCCGAGTCATCGGGACTTCGACGCGCGACCACGACCTCGTGATCGACAACTTCGACCGGCACCAAGGCGGCCGGCCGGCGCCGTGCTCCGAGCCGGCTTCGCCACCAGTACAGCGTTGTCGGTGTGATGCCCCGGCTCCCCGCGAACTCTCTCACCGTCATTCCGCTCCGCTCTTGCTCCGCGATCAGCATCGCCACTTCGACTCGGTCTCTTTCGTCATGCGGCGCGATCGTGCACTCGAACCGACGTCTTCCCAGATGGGCCTACCGGGTGCTTACGCTCAACACGATGTGCTTGCTGCTCTACATCGCGACCGACGCACCCGTGAAACTCGGCGCATCCGGCAAGCTCACCGTCGAGGAGGTGAAGCCGGGGACTCTCGGCGATCTTCGGTCCGTCTTCTCCAAGCCGTCGATCCGATACGTCGGAGTCGAGGGTTCGTGTAGCTGCGACTTCCGGCACGTGATGGCAGAGGAGGCGTTCCTCTACTACCAGGGGATGTTCGATCACGAGGACGACGAGGAGCGCGTGCAGGCCGCGACCGTGTTGTCCGACCTACTTGGCCTCGTCCACGATCAGGTGCAGACGGGCGTCGAGCTATACCCGACTTGGGCCGACGCGCAGTTGAGCAAGCCCAAGGGTAGGCAGGCGCTGAGCGCGTCCGAGATGCGGCCGGAGCAGTTCTTCTTCATCGAGGGCTTCCTCTACAACTTGCGACCGTGATCCGGGACGATGACGGCCCAACTCCACGCAGCAGCCGACGGGCCACGCGATCACGCAACCGCGAGATCCAGCAACACCGCGCACGGCTCGCGCCTGATCGCCCCAAGACGTTGGGCAGACCCTCATGGCCTACGACCGCGCAGACTGGCACTACGGTGGCGACTATCCCGAGGGAGTTCCGCCGGAGAATGGCGCGACGCACATCGGGATGTTCCTCGGCTGGGCGATCAAGCGCGGGCTCGTGGGCGACCTTCACAGGGAGCACTCCGCTGAGGCAATTGCTGCTGTGCGGGATGGGGCGCAGAGTGGACGGGACTTCCTGATGGAGCAGTGCGACGAGAAGTTCACTGATGAGGACCTGAGCGAAGAGGGCAACCGCTTCGCCAAGTCCTACTACGAGTCCCGCTACTTCGAGGACTACGAGGCCTGCGTTGGGCGTGGACTGGCGTCTCTGTACCACGTCGAGGACTGCCCCGAGAATCGGGCCAAGGTCGAGGCCCTGTTGGACCAGCGTTTCGCTGAATGGCGGACGGGCGGCTCCAAATCTACGGAGTTGCGAGCGCCTCGGAGGTCGCGCACCAAGAGTCGGCCCTGGTGGCGATTCTGGTAGGCATCCCGACACGGCACGAGAGCCGACGAGCGCCGCAGCGGCGCTCGCGGCTGAAAGTCAAAGACGATGGACGGACGTGATGTCGCGGTCGGCATCGTCGGTCGGCAGTGGATGTCGTCGTCGCCGGACCGAGCCGAGGGACCCCGGATGGGCCGCGGTTCTTGGTCACGGACTCGCTGTGGAGGTGGGCCAACGTTGGCAAGACCTCGTCAACCATGTCGACGGCTCGATCGAGATCGTTCGCTTCACGGTTGCGCCCGCCGGCCAGACCGCCGATGTTCGGGCGGACCCGAGCGGCTTCGAGTCGCCGCACACGAGGCGATGCATGCCGAGCACGGCGTCTGACCAGGAGACCCATGAACCGGCACGACTTGGTGTTTGCAGGGGTTCGCCTTCTCGGCGTGTACTTCCTCGCGGCGGGGCTCGTCTCCTTGCCTTCGTTGCTCGAGATCGGGGCCCACATGCACTGGTCCCTCATCCTTGCACCGATCGTCTCCGCCGCCGCGGGATACCTGCTTGCCGTGAAGACCGATCTCGTGTGCGGCTGGCTCGCCGCCGGTGCTGCGTCGCAGCCTCCGTCGTGACGCGAGTCGCCGGACGGTAGACTCCCGCGCCCCCCGATGAAGCCGCTGATCTGCACGCACCGTTCGTCCGCTCCGCCCGAACGCGTCTGGCCGCTGGCCTCCGATTTCGCGAACGCCGCCGGACGCATCAGGGCGATCACGAAGGTCGAAATGCTGACACCCGGTCCCGTAGGCTCGGGGTCGCGCTTCCGCGAGTGGCGCGGACGTCAGGCGGTCGACATGGAGGTCGCGGCGTGGTCGCCGCCGCGCAGCTACTCGCTCCGCGGCTACGCGATGGGGACCGAGTTCACCTCGGAGATCCAATGCGTGCCCGACGGCGCGGGCACGCGGCTCGAGATGGTCATCCATGTGCGACCCCGGACCTTCGGTGCAAAGCTCCTCTCACCCCTCATCTCCCTGATGTCCAAGGTGATGGTGAAGTCCTGCGCGAAGGACCTCGGGGACATCGCCAGGGTGGCGGAACGCGACGCCAACGGGCCGTAGGCCGCGGGCGGGGGGCGCGTACGGGTTCGTGTGGGCCAGTCGTTCCTCATCGGTCGGCGGCCATTCCCGAGGGATCGAACGGCAGCTCGACCCAGCTTGTCGCCGTTGCGTGGCGGGCATCGGCTCCCAACGGGGCGGGCGAAGCCCGTGGTTTGCACGTTCCTCGAGCGCGACGCTCCGGCGCCGAGGGCTCGCGCGCGCCGTGCCGAGGCCGTAAGGGGCTTCCGCGTCGAACCCCCAACATGGAAACGCCCACACCCGAGACTCCACCCGCCGACGAGTGGCAGCACCGCGATGTGTGGCTCGGGCTCCTGTTCACCGCGGTCGGGGCCCTCATCACTGCGTACGCGTGGATGGCGCGGAAGAACGGCATGCCCGTGGCGCTCTGGGGCGGCGGCATTGCGTTCGGCCCGCTGATGCTGTTGCTCGGCATCCACGCGATCGTCCGCGGCATCCGCGCACGAGGCTGACCGCCGCGGTCGCGATCAACGCCAGAGTGGGGCGAGTTCCTGCGCGAGGTGCGCCGCGACCACGGCGTGCCCACGCGCGGAGAGGTGGCCGCGGTCGGGCAGATAGAGCCCGGGCAGGTCGGCCTCGGCGGCGAGCCATGGGGTCGCATCGAGCACGGGCAGGTCGAGTTCGGCCGCGATCGTGCGCAGGCGACGCTGGATCAGACCGCGCTGGAACCCCGCGGGGTCGAACCCGGCGCCGCGCAGTCCGGCCGCGTGCTCGTCGTCGCTGCAATGGCAGAGTGCAGGCAGGACCAGCAGGTGGATCGGCAGCGGTTCTGCCGCGGCCTTCGCCGCTGCGAACGCGCTCCGGAAGTCGGCGAGCACTCTCGGCAGCACGGCGGGTGCGCCCGCCGGCCACGCGGCGTTCTCGTCCGTCGTGTCGAGGAACAGGCAGCCGTCGAGGCGGGGCTGGCCGGGGCTGCCGGGGAAGCCGTCGAGCGCCGGGTTCGGCCATGCGGCCACGAGGTCCGGCAGGAGCGACCACGTCGGCGCATTCACCGTGATCCAGCCCTCGAGCCAGAGGCACAGCCGGGAACGCGCCATCCACCGCGCGCGCATCGACCGCTGCATCAGGCGCGCGTTGGGTCCGGCGAACCGCAATCCCCCGCACACCACGACGTCGGTGTTCCGGTTCTCGAACGCGTCGTTGCCGAGGTAGCAGCAGTAGACGATCGCGTCGGGCGAGAAGCCGGGGCGCAGGTCGCCGATCCGCCGCGCCGTCTCGAAGCTGTTGAGGCCCGAGATGCCGCCGTTGCCCACGGTGACGGCGCGGTCGCCGCTGCGCACGGTCCGTTCGAGCGCGCGCACGAACGTCTGCTCCTCGTCGACGCCGTAGCCGAACACCATCGAATCGCCGACGACCAGCAGCCGCCGTTCGCCGGGGCGCTTCTCGCCCGGCTCGGGCCCGCGCATGCCGAGAGAGTCGATCGCGATCCGCGTGATCGGTTCGGCGGGGGTGAGCTGCAGGGTGCCGCGGTAGCCCGGCACGAGACCCGCGTTGCCCGAGGGCAGGTCGCAGTAGAGGCCCTTCTGCTGGAACTCGGCCATCTGGGCGGGCGGGCTCCAGGCGACGCGCAGCACCACTTCGAGCACCGCGAGGGCGGCGCCGAGGCCGATCCCCAGCGCGATCGCCGCGAAGAGCAGGCGGCGGCGACGGCGTTTCTGCGCGGCCAGGGTCATCGCCGCCGGTTGTAGCCGCGCACCCGTCGCCGGGCGACCTCCGGGATCTCCGATGGTCTCACGGGCTCTTCATCGAGTCTGCACATGGCTTCCTACCCTGCCGCTCGTCGAGGTGATGCGCATCTCCGGTCTCGACTCCCTCCTCCGCACCCAAGAACCCGCACGAGAACCAATGAACCTCACGAAGTCTCTTCACGGAACGCTGATCGCGCTCGGCACTGCCGGCGTGGCATCGGCCCAGATCGTCCCGACCGTCGTCGTGGCGAGCGACATCGCAGTCTCCACCACCTGGGGCCCGCCCAACATCTACGAGCTGAACGGCGAGATCCACGTGCTCGACGGCGCGACGCTGACGATCCTGCCCGGCACGGTCATCGCCAGCGACACCGCGGTCACGTTCCCGACCGTGAACCCGAATGGCGTCGCGTCCCTGTCTGCTGACCGGGGGGCGATGCTGATCGCAAACGGTACCCAGACGCTGCCGATCGTCTTCACCTCGAAGGCGGACGGCAACACGCCGGCGGGCGGCCTGTCGACCAACCTGACCGGCAGCTACCGGCAGACCGCCGGATCCGAGTGGGGTGGCCTCACCCTGCACGGTGAGGGCTACATCTGCGAGAACCAAGTGGTCGCCAACACTGCGGCTCCCAGCAGCTCGAACTACTCGTCCATGGAGGGTCTGCTCCGGCCCGGCCTGCGCGACTACGGCGGTGGCCCTGTGGTCACGGCGTTCGCGTCCGGCTTCACGAGCGACGGCGAAGGCGACAACGATGACAGTGGCTCGCTGAGCTATGTCTCGATCCGCTACAACGGCTACGTGGCCGGGGCAAGCGTCGAGCTGAACGGTCTTGGTCTGGGCGGAGTCGGTCGCAACACCGAACTCCACCACATCGAGTCCATCAACAGCATCGACGACGGCTTCGAGATCTGGGGCGGCACCTGCAACCTGTCCTACATCGTGGTCTGGAGCTGCGGTGACGACAGCTTCGACGTCGACCAGGGCTGGCGCGGCAAGGCCCAGCACGGCCTGATCGTGCAGGGCTACAACGCCGGCGTCTCTTCTCAGGGCTCCGGCATCGGCGACAACTCGTTCGAGATGGACGGCGCCGAGCTGTGCCACTGGCAGCCGGTCACCACAGCGGTGATCTCGAACTTCACGGTCGTCGGCGCGCCGGACGGCAACAACCCGGTCAGCGGCACGAACGGCGGCGACCACGCGACGGCCTGGCGCGACAACGCCCGCGTGCAGTTCCACAACTGCCTGTTCATGGACACGGGCGACAACGTCATCAACAACGACCTCACCGACGGTGAGAATGGCAACGCGGTCGGCTACGGCTGCAACGGCACGCTGAGCTGGGCCAACACCTGGCTCACCGGCTTCGCGACGACGTCGACGGTCAATCCGTTCGGCGGCGCTCCGGAACTGACGCCGGCGCAGGCCTACACGGCGCAGACCTCGGGCAACCTGATCGAGTTCCGCGACGTGCTCTTCTACAACAACGTGCGTCCGAACGCGTACGCCGAGGCCAACGCCCGCGGCGTGCTCTCGCCGTTCAGCGGCAACAACGCCAACAACCTCGTCGCCTCGACGCTGCCGATCGCTTCGATCACGCGCGCCGCGACGGCGACGACGCTCGGCGCGATCGTCATGAAGCCCGTCCTCACGCTCGATCCGCGCCCGGTCACGACCGACGCCCGGCTCAGCACGGAATGGGCCGTGGCCGGCTCCGGCCTCGATGGCTCGCGCTACCGCGGCGGCTTCGGCGAAGGCAACCTGTGGACGACCGGCTGGTCCGGCATGGCGAAGTACGGCGTTCTGGCCGGCGACATCGCGAACGTCGACCTCGGGCACTGCAAGGCCGGTATCGCCGGTTGCCCGCAGCAGGTGACCACCGGCACGTGGGCCGCCGGTGCGCCGATGAACATCACCATCAAGAACATGGACCCGCTGTTCAGCGCGGGCTTCCTGGTGGCCGGGTTCTTCGAGTTCAACTTCCCGATCTTCGACGGCACCCTGGTGCCGACGCCGGACATCCTGATCAACCTGTCGGGTGTCGGCGGTGAGGCTCAGTTGAACTGGATCAACCCCCCGGGCGGCAGCGGCACGACCCTCTACACGCAGGCCCTCGTGCTCGACCTGATCGCCACCGAGAACATCTCCTTCTCGAACGCGCAGAGCCACCTGCAGCCCTGATTCGCGACCCTGATCGCGAACCCTCCCGACGCAGGTCGGCGGCCTTTCGGCTGCCGGCCTGCATCCTGAGTTTTGGCGCCCGACTTCTCGAACGACGATGAAGACGACCTTCCCGAGCCGCTGTTCAACCCTTCTGCTGTCCTTGGCCGTTTCCAGCGGTTTCGCTGCGACGGTTCTCGCGGCGCCGCAGGCGCCGGTCCGTGCCCAGGAGCCGCTCGCCGGCGAGCGCGCGATCGAGCCGTTCCAGCGCGACCTCTTGTCCCTCGCGTTCCGCGCGGCGTCGTCCGTGCCGGTCGAACCGCACCGGAAGACCCGCAGCCGGCTGCAGGAGTCCGTCGTGACGACCCTGCTCGATCTCGACCAGCCGAGCCTCGCGATCGAGTACGCGCAGCACATCGGCGACTGGCGGCGCGGCTCCGTCTATGCCGACTTCGCATTCTGGTGCGCGCAGCACGGCGCCCGTGAGCGGGCCCAGGAGTACCTGAGCTACGCCGACCAGCTCGCCATGGACGTCGGCAACGACCCGAATCCGCAGTCGTGGCGCCGCGACACCATCCGACTGAAGATCGCTCGTGCGTACCAGTTCCTGGACGAACCGGCGAAGGCCGCCGAGTTCGCGCGTGGCACCGAAGCCACTTCGGGCCTGGCCTACGATCCGGTGCTCGCGTCGACCGCTGCATCGCTCGCGGACAAGGTGGAAGCAAGCGCGCTCGACGCGGACCTCGAGCGGATCGACGAAGTGCTGATCGGCGAAGCGTCGGGCCAGGCCTACAACGCACTGGTCACCTGCACGCGCCTCTACGACCGGTTCTTCGCGGATGCCGACCGCCGCGCCGCCATCGAGAAGCGGATCCGCATCGGCAACTCGAAACTGCCGCCGAACCTCCGGCTCGCCGCGTACATCGAAGTGGGTGACATCGCCGCCCGGAAGGGCGACGAAGCAAAACCCGTCGCGCTCGCGGCCTACCGGCAGGCGCGCGACTTCTACGAAGCGACCGAGTGGACGCCCGAGGCGGCGATCTCGTTCGTGCCTCGACTCGCGTCGCTCCGGCACCGCGTCGGGGAGAGCGACGGCGCCCGCGACGACCTCGAGCAGGCGCTCGTGCGATACCGCGACCTGCGCGCCGGGTTCCGTTCGACGACCCGCGCCGAGATCCTGCGGCCGTTCGCCGAGGCGTTCCACACACTCGGTCTGGACGCGCGTTCGGCCGACATCTGGGCGCTCGTGATCGAAGAGGGAGTCGAGAACCCGAACTCGCGGCCGCGCTCCGAGGACATCGTGGGCACGTGCCTCGCGATGGCGAAGTGCCGCTACGAGCCGACCGCCGAACTCTCGGCCCGGTTGCGCGAAGTCGTCGACGGATTGGGTGATCCCTGGTGAGAGGTCTCGTCGGACGTGCGGCCGCGGTGACGATCGCCGCGGGTGCCGCGGTGGTCGCCCAGGACGTCGGATCGATCCGCGGCACGGTCGCGGACCGCGAGTGGAAAGGCCCTCTCGCCGAGGTCCAGGTCTCGGTCGTCGAGACCGGGCAACGCGCGGTCTCCGACGTGCTGGGCGTGTTCACGTTCGCGGCGCTGCGGCCCGGCAAGTACACGCTCGTCTTCGCGAAGGACGGCTACGTGCGCGAAGTGCGCGCCGATCTCGTCGTCGCCGCGGGCAAGGTCACCGATCTCGAGGTCACGCTCGCCGGGGACATCACCGAACTCGAGCCGCGCGTCGTGACCGACGTCGTGAAGATGGGGGCCGAAGGTGACGCGACGTCGCTCGACACCCGGCTCGAGAGCCCGGCGCTCGTCGACAGCATCGGCTCGGAGGTGATGAGCAAGGCCGGTGCGAGCGACGCTGCCGCTGCACTGCGTCTCGTGGCCGGCGCGTCGCTGCAGAACGGCAAGACCGCCGTCATCCGCGGTCTGCCCGATCGCTACGTGAGTTCGCAGATCAACGGCGTGCGCATGCCGTCGGCCGACGAGGACAAGCGCGCCGTCGAGCTCGACCAGTTCCCGGCGGAAGTGATCGCCGGCATCCAGGTCGCGAAGACGTTCACGCCGGACCAGTTCGGCGATGCGTCGGGCGGCGCCGTCAACGTGCTGCTGAAGGGTGTGCCCGACGAGCCGTTCCTCGCGCGCTGGAAGCTGCAGACGAGCCACAACACGCAGACGACGGGGCGTCACGACTTCCTCACCTATCGCGGCGGCGGCCTGCAGTACTGGGGCGGCAGCGCGAGTTCGCGCGGCGAGCAGGAACTCGGCGAGAACTGGGACGGTGCCGTCGGCGTGACCGAGGGCGACGCGCCGCTTGACTACAAGTGGTCCGGGTCGATCGGCGGTCGCGTCGAGGTGGCGCGCGGTGTGCGCGTCGGCGGGACGGTGAACATCTTCTACGAGCGGGACAGCTCGCTCGAGAGGAACGGCATCGACGACTCGTGGCGGGTGAACACGCTCGGCGAACCGGTGGTGCCTGAGACCAGCGGAAGCCCAACGACAGGGGAGTTCCGTACGGCGCTGCTCGACATCCGGCAGGGCAAGCAGAGTGTGCAATGGGGCGGCTTGGTTACGGCGGGCGTCGAGACGGACCAGCACGCATTGACACTTGCCTACTTGTGGACTCGAAGTGCGGAGGACACGGCAACGATCGCGGACGATACCCGGGGCAAGCAGTACTTCTTTCCGGGCTACGACCCCGACGTACCGACTACGCCCGGGCACGACAATCCCGATGGCGCGCCCTATCTGCGCTACCAGACGCTGGACTACACGCTGCGAACGACGTCGACGCTGCAACTCGCGGGTCGCCATCGCATCCCTCAGTCGGTGGCGCGCCGCAAGAGCGCGATCGAGGTGGATTGGACCCTGGCTCATAGCACGGCCGATCGCGATCAGCCGGACAAGCGCCTGCTCGCGACATCGTGGACTCCGGACCTGTTCGTGCAGCTGCGGCCGGTCGCGGTGTTCACTCTCGGCAACTTGCAGCGCACCTACAAGACGTTGGCGGAGGAGAGTGATCAGTACACTCTGGGAGTGAAGGTCCCGTTTGCCCAGTGGAGTGGTCTGCCGGGTTACGTGAAAGTCGGTGTCTTCGGCGACCGAGTGCGGCGTAGCTACGATCAGGACACCTTCAGCAACTTCGCCGACCCGTCTGGTGGTTTCGCTGGCGACTTCGACGAGGTCGACTGGAGCGTTCATTGGCCCTTCGAGGACCATGCGATCGGCGAAGGGACGACGGATGTCGACTACGACGGCAAACAAGACATCACGGCGTCGTACGTGATGTTCGACGTGCCGCTCGCTAGGTCGCTGAACCTCATCGGCGGCCTGCGTCAGGAAGCGACCAAACTCCGGGTTGTCAATTTCCCCGAAGAGTTGGCCACGTGGCTTCCAGAAGGAGAGAGTGCGTCCGCGTCCTTGCAGCCTGGCGACGCCGACGTCGACTTTCACGAGCGCAATATCCTTCCGTCGGCGGGCCTCGTTTGGCGCCCCGCGGACACATGGACGCTGCGCGCTGCCTACGGCGAGACCGTCGCGCGGCAGACGTTCAAGGAGATCACGCCGATCCTGAACCAGGAGTACCTTGGTGGCCCGGTCTTCGTCGGCAACCCGAACCTGCGCACGAGCCACATCCGCAACTACGACCTGCGCGCGGATTGGACGCCGACATCGACGACGCTCGTGTCGGTGTCGTGGTTCGAGAAGGACATCCGCCGCCCGATCGAATACCTGGAGCGGGCCACGACGTTCAACTTCACGACTGCAGCGAACTACCCGCGCGGCAACCTGAGCGGGTACGAGATCGAGGCGCGGCAGGGCCTCGCGCCCGTCGCCGAGGCGCTGGACGGAGTCACGTTCGGCGGCAACCTCACGCAGATCGAGGCGCGCGTCAACCTGCCCGACAGCGAGATCCAGCAGTTCCGCAGCCTGCACGGCCGCGACCCGTCGTTCTCGCGCGACATGACGAGCGCACCCGACTGGTTGTGGAACCTCTTCGTCACGTGGGACGTCGCCCTCACGAAGACGCAGATCGGCCTCTTCTACACCGTGCAGGGCGACACGCTGGTGCAGGGCTCCGGTCCGTCGAACACGACGTTCGTGCCGCCGACGTACCTGACCAGATTCGACACCCTGAACCTCAGCGTCGCGCAGAAGCTCGGCGAGAACGTCCGACTCGTCTTCGCGGCGAAGAACATCACCGACTCGGAGCAGCGCGAGGTCTATCGCTCCGAGTTCATCGCGTCCGACGTGCTGCGCCGCCGCAGCTCGGACGGCATCGACTTCTCCCTGACCCTCGGCGGCGAGATCCGCTTCTGAACCCCCCGTGTCCGTACCAACCATGACACCCTCCGCGCCCTCCGGATGGCGATCCCTGATCGCCTGCTTCGTGATGTCGTCGCTCTTCGCCGCGCTGCCGGCCCAGGAATCGGGCCAGGTCGGGGCCGCTCGCACCACCCTCGAGAAGTGGGTCGAAGTGCGCGGGCTCCTGTCGAAAGAACGCCGCGACTGGGACCTCGCCAAGGAAACGCTGAAGGACCGCATCGACGTGCAGCGCCGTGAGATCGCTTCTCTGCGGCAGCGCATCGCGGACGCCGAGAAGAACATCGGCGCGGCCGACACGAAGTTCGGCGAGCTCGCGGGGGAACTCGAGCGGCGCAAGACGACCGAGACGAAGCTGTCGGAGCACATCGTGGCGCTGGAGAAGCGCGTTCTCGATCTGCTGCCGCGCCTGCCGGAGCCGCTGCGCGAGAAGATCCGCCCGGTGAGCCAGCTCATCCCGGAGCGCGCGGAGGATGCGAAGCTGCGCCTCGACGAACGCTTCCGCAACGTGCTGTTCGTCTGCAAGCAGGTGCACCAGTGGAACCGCGAGGTCACGGTGCGCAGCGAAGTGCGTCCGTTGCCCGACGGCACGAGCGTCGAAGTCACGGTCGTCTATCTGGGCATCGGCCAGGCGTTCTACTCCGGCAGCAAGGGCCGCCTGGCCGGCGTCGGTGTGCCGGGGGCCAACGGTTGGAGCTGGACCCCGGCGAACGAACTCGCGCCCGAGGTCGCCCTCGTCGTCGCGATGCTCGCCGGCGAGAAGGTCGCCGCCTACGTCCGCCTGCCGGTCCAGATCCTGTGAGGAAGACAGCCATGTTCCGCACCCTCCGCCCGTGCTCGCTCCTGCTCTCCTCGCTCCTGGCCGGCGCCGCCGTCGCCCAGGAGACGCAGAATTCCCCGAACGCGCCGACCTTCGCGACGATCGCCGCCGATGCGCAGAAGCAGCTCGCCGACGGACTCGCCGATCTCGCGAAGCTGCGCGAACGCATCGCGGCCGAGCGGCTCCCGATGGACGCCGAAATGCGCGCCGTCGAGACCGAGCTGCAGGCCGCGCGCGCCGAGTTCCAGCGGGTTTCGAAAGCGCTCGAAGCGCGCTCGCTCGACCTCACGAACGCCCGCACCGAGATCGACCGCCGCCGCGACCAGTCGACCTGGCTCGGCAACGTGCTCGCCGAGTACGTGCGCGAAATCGAGTCGGGTCTGCACATCGCCGAGCTGCAGCGGCACCAGAAGGTGTTCGCCGACTGCAAACTCGCCATCGAGAATCGCGCCCTCGCCGAGGACGATGTCTTCTCCGCAGAGATCGCCGCTGTTGGGGCGACGATCGAGCGGCTGAAGGACGCCCTCGGCGGGACGCGCTTTCAGGGAACTGCCGTGGACGCGGGCGGCGCGGTGAAGGCTGGCACGTTCCTGCTGCTCGGACCGACGGCGCTGTTCCGTTCGGACGACGGGAGCGCGATCGGCTCGGCCGAGCAGCGCCTGGGTTCGCTGGAGCCGACCGTCGTGCCGTTCTCGCTGCCCGAGGACACGCAGGCGGCGGGGCAGCTCGTCGCCGGTACCGGCGGCCGCTTCCCGCTCGATCCGACGCTCGGCAGCGCGCACAAGATCGAGGCGGTGCAGGAGACGCTCGTCGAGCACTTCTTGAAGGGCGGCCCGGTCATGTGGCCGATCCTGGCCCTCGCGAGCGCCGCCCTGCTGGTCGTGCTGGCGAAGTGGCTGACGATGGCGTTCGTCCGGCGGCCGTCGCAGAAGCTCGTGCAGGCGCTGCTCGACGCGGTCGAGCGCGGCGATCGCGCCGGCGCCGTCGAACGCGCCGAGACGATCAGCGGCCCGGCGGGCGAGATGCTGGCCGAGGGTGCACGCCACCTCGGCGAGCCGCGCGAACTCGTCGAAGAGGTGATGTTCGAGAAGGTCATGTCCACGCGCCTGCGGCTGCAGTCGTGGCTGCCGTTCGTCGCGATCTGCGCGTCGTCGGCGCCGCTGCTCGGTCTGCTCGGCACGGTCACGGGCATCATGCAGACCTTCCAGCTGATGACCGCGCACGGGAACGCCGACCCCAAGACCCTGTCGAGCGGCATCTCCGAAGCGCTCATCACGACGGAGTACGGACTGATCGTCGCGATCCCGTCGCTGCTGCTGCACGCGTTCCTCTCGCGCCGCGCGCGCGGGATCCTCGACGAGATGGAGAAGGCCGCGGTGGCCTTCGTGAACCGGTGCCGCAAGGCCGAGACCGCGACCGCCAAGACCGGAGTCGCGTGAGCGAGCGATGAACGCCTTCGTCCTCCCCTCGGTCGGCGACCTCGCGCGGTCGTTCTCCGCTGCGTTCCTGCAGGCGTGGGGGCGCGCGGTCGAGATCTGGGTCGCCGGCGGCTCGGCGATGATCCTCATCGCGATCAACGCGCTCATCATGTTCGCGATCGGCATGCGGGTCGCGGTGCGTCTCCGTGCGAAGGGCTTCCGCGCCGTGTCGGAGAAGGTGTGGCGCCTGTGGCTCGAGCACCCGAAGTACCGCGAGGGCCCGATCGGCGAGCTGCTCGACAGCGTCGCCGGGGCCGAGTCGATCGAGGCGGCCAGCGCGATCTTTCGCGGCGTGCGCACCGCCGAGCTCGGTCCGTTCCAGCGCGATCTGCGCGTGATGAAGGTCTGCGTCGCGACCGCGCCGTTGTTCGGCCTCTTCGGCACGGTGACCGGCATGCTCGTGACGTTCGGCGCGCTCGCGACCGGCACGGGCGGCGACAAGACCTTCGCGGCGATCGCGAAGGGCATCTCCGAAGCGTTGATCACGACCGAGACCGGTCTCGTCGTCGCGCTGCCGGGTCTCTTCTTCTGGTACCGCCTCACGCGGCAGAAGGACCAGTACGCGACGTTCCTCGCGCACCTCGAAACCGTCGTCACGCAGGGCCTCTACCGCCGCCTGCGGCGCGATCCCGAAGCCGCCTAGACCAACTTCACGAGAACACTCCCATGGGCCGTTTCCGCGACTCCTCCGCCGACGAAGGCAACGAAGCAGGCATCGACATGTCGCCGATGATCGACATGGTGTTCATCCTGCTCATCTTCTTCATCGTGACGACGACCTTCGTCGAGGAGACGGGCGTCGAAGTCGACAAGCCGCAGGCGGCGTCGTCCGTCCATCTCGAGAAGAACAGCATCCTGCTCGCGCTCACCGCGTCGGGTGACGTCGTCTACGGCGGCAAGAACATCGGCGTGCAAGGAGTGCAGGCCGTCGTGCGGCGCATGCTGCAGAAGGACAAGGGCGACGAACTCCCGGTGATCGTGCAGGCGGACACCGCCGCGGCGTCCGGTCTGCTCGTGCGTGTCGTCGACGAAGCGAAGCTCGGCGGTGCGAAGAAGGTCAGCGTCGCGACGAGCCGCGCTGCAGGACGGGGATGACGGTCGTGGAAGTGATCCGCAGCGAGTCGGGTGTGGTGCGTGTGTTCCGCGGCACCGTCGTGACCATCGGGGCCATCGTGCTGACGCTCGCGTGCTTCCTGGTCCTCCCGCTGCTCGAAGCCATTGCACAGCCGGACCAGCCCGATCTCACGCTCGTGCCGATCGATACCGCGGCGCTGCCGCCGCCACCGCCGGTGGAGCCCCCGCAGGAAGAGGAGAAGAAGGAGTCCGACGAGAAGCCGCCGGATCTCGCGGACGATGCGCCGCCGCTCGACCTCGCGCAGCTCGAGACCGCACTGGGCGGCGGTGGCGGCGATGGCAGCGGCTCGCTCGGTGAGTTCGTCCCGAAGCTCGCGATCGCGGGTGTCGGCGGCGCCGACGACGCGGCGTTCTCCCTGAAGGATCTCGACCAGAAGCCGCGCCCGATCCACGACCCCGCGCCGGTCCTCACCGCCGCGCTGCGCAAGCGGCGCCCGGCGACCGTCACCGTGCTGTTCGTCGTCGACCCGAGCGGTCGCGTCGAGAACCCGATCGTCCAGAGTTCGTCGGATCCCTCGTTCGAGGGCCCGGTGCTCACGGCGATCCGCCAGTGGAAGTTCGAGCCCGGCAAGCGTGGCGGTCGCCCCGTCCGTTCGCCGATGCGCCAGCAGTTCAAGTTCGAAGGATGACGCCCATGTCCCGCTCCCTCTGCTTCTCCCTGTTCGCGTCGTTCGTGTGGTCCGCGTGCGCCAGCTCGCACCAGGACGTGCAACCACCCGTCCGGATCGCCGAGGCCACGGCCACGAAGGGCGATGTCGCCGCGGCGCCCGCGACGGCGACGCAGGATCCGGGTGCGGCCGCGCCTGCGGATGCGGCCGGTCCCGCATGGTGGCGCGACGCGACGTTCCGCGAACGGTTCGCGGAGAGCTATCTCGCGGAGACGGACGTCGAGCCGCCGGCGCTCGCGGTCGACGAGTTCGACGCGCTGCAGGAGGTCGTCGACCTGCGGGCCCAGAACCGCGTCGAGGACGCGATCGCGCGGCTGCGTGATCTCGCTGCGCCGAAGGCGAACGCAACGTTCGACCTGACCCTCGCGAAGATGCTGCTGGAGCGCGACGACCTCGCCGGCGCGACCGCGTCGTACGAGACCGCCGTGCAGAAGCACCCGAAGTTCCGCCGCGCGTGGCACGACCTCGCCCTCGTGCGCTACCGGCAGGGGCAGTACCGCAGCGCCGTTCTCGCATTCAGCCGCGTCGTCGAACTCGGCGGCGCGAGCCCGACGATCTACGGCCTGCTCGGCTTCTCGCACGCCAACTCCGAGGACTGGCTCGCCGCCGAGTCGGCGTTCCGCCTCGCGGCGATGCTCGATCCCGCGCGACCGGAGTGGCGCACGGGCCTGGCGCACGCGGTCCTGAAGCAGCAGCGCTTCGCCGAGGCGGCGACGCTGTTCGGCACGATGATCGAAGGGCAGCCCGAACGCGGCGAACTCTGGCTCCGCCAGGCGCAGGCGTTCCT
>JAEUHQ010000050.1 GCA_016794565.1 Planctomycetota bacterium
GCACGACCCGCCCCCATCATCCAGAACTGCTGCAGCTTGAAGTCTTCCAGCGGATGCCCGCTGGCCGAGATCGCGCGGTATTCGAACGTCGACGTCTGCTTCTGCCAGGTGAAGGTCGGCTTCTGGGCAGACGCCGCGGACAGCAGAACGCAGCCGACGAGAACGCGAACACGCATGGGACCTCCGAGAGGGGAACGGCGCGTGACGCTAGCGCGCGCCGGAAGCGGACGGAAGGCAGCGATCGCCTCATGCTTCGCCTTGCTCCGCCCCTCGCAAAGCTAGGACCCGACCGTGACCTGGAGCGCGTTGGTCACCGTGACGGCGATCCACGCGCCGGTGATGTCGGTCTCGATGGGCAACCATTGGTGATGGAAGGTGACTCCGACGAGCGGCGGTGAGTTGGGCAGGAAGAACTGGTGCTGCCCTATGCCACCGGATGGCAGGACGACGCCCAGGATGTCGGGACCGACGTGAAGGTCGCAGCCCGGCAACGCCTGCGGGAAGACGAGGGACAACGGCAGCGGCGGCAGGAGTGTGTTGACGCTGGTCAACGTCAGGACGAGCGCGGACTGCGGCAGACCGGTCCCCTCGACGCGGAACATCGTGTTCACGAGCGGCAATGTGAGAGCTTCGATCAAGTTGCTGCCGCCCGAACTCGGACACCCTTCGCCGCGCGAGATCACTCCTGCAGCGCAGCGATCGCGGAGCATCGCCAGGTAGGGCACGGGTTCGCAGTCGACGCCGGTGAAGAAACCGCCGACCGCCAGGTCGCCGCTGGGCAGCACCGCGACGCAGGTCGCCTTGTCCGACAGGCCGCCACCGATCGGGAACCAGTGCGCGCCGTCCCAACGCGCGATGTTGTTGACGTTCACGCCGCCGGCCATCGCGAAGTTGCCGACCGCGACGATCTCCCCGTTGGCGATCTCCGCGACTTCGCTGACGCAGCCCGAGACACCCGAGCCGAACGCGTGCCAGGCGACGCCGTCCCAGCGCGCGATGCCGTTCGCCGCGACACCGCCGATGCTCGTGAACGCACCGCCTGCGATCAGATCACCGTTCGCCAGGACGTGCAGACACGAGATGGACGCGCCCGACCCCGCGATCGTCGTCCACGAGCTGCCGTCCCACGCACTGACGCCGTCGTGGCCGAAGACGACGTCCCCGTTCGGCATGCAGGCAACCACGGATGAAACGGAGGAACCGGAGAACGGTGCGCCCACGGCCACCGCTCCGGACGGAGTGATGACCAGGAGCTGCTCTGAAGAGATCGGCGGGGCAACCAGCGGGTTGCCGACGAAGGCGCCGCTCACGACGAGGTTCCCGTTCGGCAGGCTCGCGATCCCGGTGCACCAATTCAACGTGCGCGGTGCGATGTTCACGTTCTGCCAGTTCACGCCGTTCCAACGGGCGAGCAGCGAATGGCCGCCCATCACGATGTCGCCGGTCGGGGTCACGTGGAGAGCGAACAGCAAGTTGCTCAGCGAGGCGGGCGCGTTCGGCATGGCCTGCCAGCCGGTGGTCGCGTTCCAGCGCACCAGGCGCGGAGAGTTGATCGGCGGGAAGCCGGCCTGCGCGAACGTCCCCATCAGCAGAAGGTCGCCGCCAGGCATCGTCTCCATACGCTTCACCTTGCCGTCGACCGCGAAGGAGGTGGTGAAGCCCTGATCGAGTTCCCACGACAAAGGGCACTGCGTCGCCTGCGGCGCGCCCCAGTCTCCCGCCCATTCCGCGACCCCCTCGAGCGGGATCCCCGCGACCGTGTCGAAGATCCCGGCCGCATAGAGCCGGCCGTTCGATGCCATCAGGATCGACCAGACGAAGCATGAGCTGACAGCCTTGTCGAAGGACCCGCCCATCGTCTGCCACACGCCGGCACTCCATCGACGAACCACTGTCGTGTTCGAGTTGGGTCGCACGCCGACGTAGAGGCCGCCGTTCACGAACCGGATTCCGGTCGCCGTGCTGCCGCCTGCACCGGGCAGAGTCGACCAGGTCGTTCCGTCCCACTTCATCACCGGCTCCGGCGTGCCCACCGCGGCGAACTGCATGTTCCCTGCCGCGAACACTTCCCCGGACGGCAGCTCTTCGAGACCCAGCACCACGCAGTTGCCGAGTTGCGAACCGCCGACGCTCGTCCAAGCCGCGCCATCCCACTTCGCAACGCGCGCCGGGACACCGCCGGCCGTCGAGAAGTTGCCGCCGATCAGGATGGCGTTTCCGATGGCGCGCACGCAGCGGACGGTGGCGTTCGTACCACCGCCGATCGGAAGCCACGAGGCGCCGTTCCAACGCACGAGGTTGTTGCCGCCCGGATGATTGATCGTGCCGCCAGCGACGAGATCGCCGTTGGGCATCGTCTCCAGCGCGTTCACGGTTCCCTGCAAGCCGGCGCCGATCGGCAACCACGCCGCGCCGTTCCACATCGCCACACCCGAGCACGTCTGACCGCCTGCCGTCGTGAACGATCCCCCCGCGGCGAGCCAGCCGTTCGACAGGACTTCGAGCGACTCGACGACGCCGTTCATGCCCGTGCCGAGCAGCGACCACTCGCCGGTGACCATGTCCCAACACGCGATGTTGCCCGGCGTGATGGAGTTCGACAGCGTGAACAGGCCGCCCAGCACCAACTGCGGATTGCGCGGTCCCGCCCCGTCGGGGTCCCATTCGAGCATCGCCTGGACGAATCCCTCCACGCGCGGACACGACGAACGGAGCGGCGGGGCAACGGGCGGCAGCGTGCCGCAGACGGCAATCACGAGAGCGAGCATCGGAACTCCGGGGACGCGGCGGCGCGAAGGTAACCGCGCGCCGCGTCGTCTGCCGTGGGTTGCGTGAGATCCCGAACGAGACCGACCGGCGCGGGCCTGCAGCCTGACCGACTCAGCCCTCGCCGCCTTCGAGCAGCAGCGACAGCCGGGCCATCGCGCGGTGCAGCATCGAACGCACGGCTTCCTCGGTGCTGTCGATCTGCTCCGCGATCTCCTTGCGCGACAGGCCGGCCAGGTGGGCCAGCGTGAGCACTTCGCGGTGCTCGGGCGTGAGCGCGTCCATCGCGTTCTCGAGTCGCTCGATCTCCTCGCGCCGCATGACCGAAGCGCTCGGGCTGGAGAAGCGTGTGTAGGCGGCGCCGAGTTCGGCGATGTCGACCTCCTCGCCGCCGGTTTCCTCGCGCCCGACGTCGCGCTTCTGCCGCTCCATGTCGCGCACGCGATTGCTGATCTTGCGGCGCGCGGTCGTGAACAGCCACGCAGCGAAGGCACCCTCGCTCGGATGGCGGAAGCGGTCCTGGTGCATCAGCAGCTCGCGGCAAACCGACTGCACGATGTCCGACGACGACTCGCGGGCTCGCAACTGCCGGCCCATGTGCGCACGGACGAACGCCCGCACGGACGGCAGGTGCATCTCGAGCAGCCTCTCGACGGCGGCCTGATCGCCGGCCGCGGCCCGTTCGACGAGTTGTAGGATCGGCGTCACGTTCGACAGCCGCCGGAGATTAGCGATTCGACGGCGCCCTGCCTGCCCGCGATGGCCGACCTCCACCGAACCCCCGAGTCGAAGGACGACGCGTTCGAGGAACTCCTCGTGCGCCTGCTCGACGCCGTCGAGGCGAGCGGGCCGGCCGCGCTCGAGGCCCTGTGCGCCGAACACCCCGAACACGCCGCCCGCCTCCGGGCCCACGCGCAGCGCCTGTCGGACTTCGGCATGCTCGCTGCGGACGCACCGCAGCGGGTGGCGGGCGGGCTGCCGGAGCGGCTCGGCGACTACCGGCCGCTGCGGCGGATCGGCGCCGGCGGCATGGGGAACGTGTGGGTCGCCGAACAGGTCGCCCTGAAGCGGCGCGTGGCGCTGAAGCTGATCCGACCGGAGCAGCTCTGGTTCGCCGGCGCCCGCGAACGCTTCGCGCGCGAAGTGCACGCGATCGGCAAGCTGCAGCACCCGGGCATCGTGCCGGTGCACGACGCGGGCGAGACCGCGGGCCTGCCGTGGCTCGCGATGGAGCTCGTCGACGGCGCCTCGCTCGACGAAGTACTCGCGGCCCTCGGCGATCGCGAACCGGCTTCGCTGACCGGCGCCGACCTCGAAGCAGCCGTGCAGCGCATCGTCGCCGGGCGGCGCGATGCCGAGTCCGCGTCGCCCGCGGCGAGTTCGACGCGGCCCGCGTTGTTCACCGGGTCGTGGGTGTCCGCCTGCCTCCGCATCGCGCGCGCGGTCGCCGACGCACTCGTGCACGCCCACGAACGCGGCGTGCTCCACCGCGACGTGAAGCCGTCGAACGTGATGCTGACACCGGACGGCCGTGCACTCCTGCTCGACTTCGGCCTCGCCCGCAGCGACGACGCGGTGCGCATGACGCAGGACCAGAGCCAGCTCGGCAGCCCCGCCTACATGTCGCCGGAACAGGTGCGGGGCGAACGCGACGTCGACGCACGCACCGATGTCTGGTCGCTCGGTGTGCTGCTGTGCGAGATGCTGATGCTGCGCACGCCGTACGCCGACGAATCCGCGGAACGAACCCGCGCCCTCGTGCTCGAAGCGAAAGCGCCGCCGATCCGCCGCCGCGATCCGTCGGTGCCCCGCGACGCGGAGATCGTGTGTCTCGCGGCGATGAATGGCGAACGTGATCGCCGCTACGCGACGATGCGAGCGTTCGCAGTCGACCTCGACAACCTGCTCGAGCTGCGGCCCGTGAACGCCCGACCGCCGTCGCCGCTGGTCGTGACGAAGCGATGGGTGCAACGGCGCCCCGCGGCGGCGATCGGCGCCATCGCGGGAGTGCTCGTGCTGGTCGTGGCGCCGACGATGTTCTGGCTGCAGCAGCGCGCTGCCAACACGCGGATCCGCGAAGCGCTGCGTACGGCCGAACACCATCGCGATCGCGAAGCGAAGGCCCGCGAGCAGGCCCAGCGCGACCGCGATGCGGCGCGCGAAGTCGTGCAACGATGGCTCCTGCGGGTCGGCGCCGAAGAACTCGTCGACGCACCGCACATGCAGTCGCTGCGGCGCGACCTGCTCGGCGCCGCACGCACGTACCACGAACGGTTCCTCGTCGAGGCGGGCGACGATCCGGACCTGCTCGAGCAGGCGACGGAGTCGGCTGTGCAGCTCGCGACCGTCCGCTCCGAGCTCGGCGAAACGTCGACCGCCGGCGAAGCCGCGACCCGCGCGGTCGCACTGGCGGAGCGTCTCTTCGCCGTTCGTGGTCACGACCGGGCCGCCCTCTCCCTCCTGGCCCAGGCGAAGGCGCGCCTCGCCGCGTGCGAGCACGCCGCCGGAAGACTCGATGCGGCACGCGCCGCGATCGTGTCGGCGCTGCCGTTGCAGCGCGAAGCGTTGTCGATCGACCCCGCGGACACCGACGCGCGGTTGGAGACGGTGAGCCTGCTGCGGCTCGGAGCACTGGTCGCGAACGGACTCGATCTCGAGGACGAGGCGGCGGCGCGCTACGAGGAGATCCGCGACGTCTTCGCGATCGACGACGAGAACCCGGCGACGACGCCCTCTGGGCTGCTGCAGATGGCGGTCGCGGCGGCGGCGGACGAAGCGTACTTCGCCCTGCGGCGCGGCAACACCGACGACGCCCGCCGGGCGGCCGAACGGGTCCTCGCCTGGCACGCGAGCGCCGACGCGAACTCGCTCACCTCGATCGAACGCATCGCGGTCGCGCGCGCCTTCGACGTCGCGGCGCGCGTGCACCGTGCCACCGGAGATCTCGAGCAAGCCGAGGCGTTCGCGCGGCGGTGCATCGAGGAGGCCCAGGCGGTCCTCGTCGATCTCCCGCAGCACGCGAATGCGCTTCGGGTCGCAGCCGGCGGCCTGAACGGACTCGCGCTCGTCGTCGGCGCCGATCCGGCACGTCGCGCCGAGGCGCGCGGACTGCTCGAGCGCTCGATCGCGACCATGCGCCGGCTGATCGCCCTCGACACCGCCGTCGTCGAGCCGCGCATCAACCTCGCCACGAGCCTCGCCAACCTCGGTTCCATGCGCATGGAGGCGGACGACCTCGACGGCGCGGGCGCGGCGTTCGCGGAAGCAGCGGAGCTGGCGCAGGCGGGGCACGAACAGTTGCCCACGAACGCGGAGGCGGCGAGGACCCTGCACAGCACGGTGTGGTTCGCCGGGCAGCTCGCGGGCCGCCGCCACGACCACCGCGCCCAGGTCGACGCCGCCCGGCAACTCGCGGCGCTGCAGCCCGACGACGCGCGCACCCAGCGCATCGCCGGAGCGCTGATCGCCGAAGCGTGCAACACGATCTCGGTCGACGCCGCGTTGTCCGCCAGAGACCGCGACTCGCTGCTGGCCGAGCGCCGCGGCGAGGCGATCGCGCTGCTGCGCCGGGCCGCCGAACTCGGCTGCACCGACCATGCCTACCTCGCGACGCATGCGCACTTCGCAGTGCTCCGCGACACGCCCGGGTTCGCCGAGATCGTCGCCCAGATGGCCGCGAACGGCGAGCGACGCGACGCTCGCTGACCGCCGCTCGCGGCACCGAGGCGGTCACCCTCCTTTGCGCCCGCAGGGCATCCCCGCCAGATCCGTGAGGAAGCCGCGTCACGCGGCGGCGTGCACGGGGATCGCCGGGAAACCATCACCCCGCTCCCGATGAACTCCATGCTCTACCTCCGTTCTCTCACCGCCGCGGCCCTCGCGGCCGGAGTCCTCAGCGCTCAGTCGCAGTTCGACTTCGGCTCGGTCTACCTGATGAGTTCGTACCACGCCCCCGCCGGCGGCACGCCATACCCGGGTATCGCGCGCGTCGACCCGGTCGACGGCGGCGTGACGCCCCTGGTCCAGTTCAACACCGGCAGCGTCCCGGCCGCGAGTGCGGCCTACGATCCCTACCGCGACCGCATCGTCGCGTACTGCGGGCTCGGCACGACCCTCGCTCCGGCCCTGTACGCGATCGACGCCGCGGGCAGCTGGACGACGATTGCGAGCACGTATCTGGTCCGCATCGCTCCGCGTGGCGACGGCAAGATCTACGGCTACAAGGCCGGCGCCGGTCATCCGACCGTACAGGAGGTCTACTACGTCGATGCGGCCGGGCAGGAGCAGGTGCTGCTCGACGTCGGCGGCGCTTCGCCCTGGCGACTGAACGACGGCGTGCCGTTCAACGACAACGACCCGATCCGCGCGATGATCTACGAGCCGTCCGAAAACGCGCTCTTCCTTGCACTGATGGGCAGCAACCTCGTCCCCGACTGCGGCGCGCCGTCGTTCGACGTGTCGATCCGCAAGCTGCCGCTGACCGCCGACGGCACTGCGCTGCGCGCTCCCGCATCGTGCAACGACTACGATGTCGGTGGCACGGTCTCGGGGCTGCCGGTCTTCGAGACGCCAGTCGGCTTCAGCTACGGCCCCGGTCACCAGCTCGTGCTCGGCGTGCACACGAGCGCGTCCGGAGCGATGCCGCGCATCCTGCGAGTCGATCCGGTGACCACTACGATCACGCCGTTCGCGACCTACGGGCCGTTCTACGGCGACGTGAACTTCGGCTGCTGCGCGTACTGCCCGCTGACGGGCGAAGCGTTGGTGCTCGAGGGCGGGAACGACGTCTGGCGCGGCTTCACGCCCGGATCGTCGGGCGGCGGTCGCGCGTTCGGCAGCTACGGATCGCCCGGATTCGGCGGCGGGCCCGGCGACACGCTCTTCGTCGTCACACCGATCGGCAACGGCTTCTCGCTGACGGCGGACGCGACCTCGCTGTCGGTGGCGAACGGCGGCGCGCAGAACCTCGACTTCCATCCCGGCGTCGCCTTCGCGAACCACATCCACCTGATCGTCGGTTCACTGTCGGGATGGGCACCGGGCTTCACGTTCGCGGGCGCACACATCCCGCTCAACCTCGACTGGTACTCGGACTTCACGCTGAACGCGGCGAACTCGGCGTTCCTCGTCGGCACCCTCGGTTTCCTCGACACGAACGGCACCGCCGCGGCCCAGGTGAACTACCCCGCCGGCATCCTCGTCGGGCTGCAGGGACTGACGATGCAGCATGCCGCCATCGCGTTCGACGGCACGCTCGCCATCGTGCACGTCAGCAACCCGGTCGCGCTGCATCTGCTGCCGTGACC
>JAEUHQ010000197.1 GCA_016794565.1 Planctomycetota bacterium
CGACGAGGGTGTCTCGACGGTCTGGCACTGCGCGGTGAGGCCGGTCGCGAACGCGATGGTTGCGGCGCCGGAGACGAGGATGCGGGGGAACGAACGGAGCATGGGAGGTCCTCTGGGTCGGGTTCACCCGCATCCACACGAATCGCGCGCCAGGGGCCGACGGAGTCCGCGGACCGTCGCGAAGGTCGCCGAAAATTCCTGCAGGTTGTGTCCTGCCCGGGCCACGCTTTCACTGGACTCGCGGCATGACCGACCTGGCCCCCGAACCCGCTGCCACCTACGTGCAGGTGGCCCTGAACCTGCCGCTGCGGCGCGAGTTCACGTACGTACTGCCGAACGGCGTCGCGGCGCGCCCGGGCAACCGCGTCCGTGTGAACTTCCACGGCCGGGGACTCGGCGGCGTGGTCACCGCGGTGAGCGCTTCGACCGACCTGCCGCCCGCGAAGGTGAAGCCGATCGAAGCCGTGCTCGACGCCGATCTGCTGCTGCCGCCGTCGCTGCTCGAACTCGCGCGCCGCATGGCGGCGACGTACGGCTGCTCGCTCGGCGAAGCGCTCGACGCGACGTTGCCGGCGGTCGCGAAGCGCCGCGGCCAGCGCCGCATCCCGCACCTCGAAGTGAAGGCGCCGCACGACCTCGCGATGCAGGCGGTGCTCGAACTCGAGGAGAAGCACCAGGCGCAGTCGCGCGTCCTGCGCACCGTGCTCGAGTTCGGCGGGCCGATGCCCGTGCTCGACGTTCGGCGCCGCACCGCCACCAGCGACAGTCCCTGGCAGACGCTGGTGAAGCACGGCCTCCTGAAGCGCGTGATGATCGCGGAGGAACTCGAAGAGCTCGTGCCCGCGATCGAAGAGGCCGCCGTCCGCCACGAACTCAACGAGCATCAGCGCGCCGCGGTGGCGAAGGTCGACGAGTCGGTCGCGGCGGGCGCGCACCGCACGTTCCTGCTGCACGGCGTCACGGGCAGCGGCAAGACCGAGGTCTACCTGCGCATCCTCGAGGAAGTGCGCAAGCGGAACCGCAGCGCGATCGTGCTCGTGCCCGAGATCTCGCTGACGCCGCAGACCGTCGGCCGCTTCGCATCGCGCTTCCCCGACGTCGCGGTGCTGCACAGCGGTCTCACCGATGCCGAACGCGGACGGCAGTGGCAGCGGCTGCTGCAGGGTCGGTCGAAGGTCGTCGTCGGCGCGCGTTCGGCACTCTTCGCACCCGTACAGGACCTCGGGCTGATCGTCGTCGACGAGGAGCACGAGACCTCGTTCAAGCAGGACAGCACGCCGCGCTACCACGCGCGCGAGATGGCGATCGTGCGCGGCGAGATCGAGAAGGCGGTCGTCGTGCTCGGTTCCGCGACTCCGACGCTCGAGTCGATCGGCAAGGCGCGGCGCGGCGTCTACGAACTGCTGACCCTGCCGCAGCGCGCAGGCGCGGGCCGCCTGCCGAAGATCCTCGTGCAGGATCTGCGCGGCGAGCCGAAGGAGGTGCGGCGCGCGGGTGTCGTGCTGTCGCGCACTCTGCTCGTGCTCATGGAGGAGCGGCTGAAGGCGCGCGACCAGGTGCTGCTCTTCCTGAATCGCCGCGGCTACTCGCCCGTGCTGCTCTGCCCCGGCTGCGGCGAGGCCGTGAAGTGCGAATCGTGCTCGGTGTCGATGACGTGGCACGTGCGGCGCGGACGCCTCGTGTGCCACTGGTGCTGCCGCGAGAAGCGGCGCCCGGAGATCTGTCCGTCGTGCCAGCAGCCGGGCATGCACGAACTCGGCGTCGGCACCGAACGGCTCGAGCAGGCGGTGAAGGATCGTTTCCCCGAGGCGATCGTCGCGCGCATGGACGCCGACACGATGGCCGAGCGCGGCGCCCACGAGCGTGTGCTGTCCGCGTTCCGCAAGAAGCACATCGACGTGCTGATCGGCACGCAGATGATCGCGAAGGGCCTCGACTTCCCCGACGTGACGCTCGTCGGCGTCGTCTCCGCCGACACCGGGCTCTTCGTGCCCGACTACCGCGCCGCGGAGCGCACGTTCCAGTTGCTGCACCAGGTCGCCGGTCGCGCCGGTCGCGGCGAGAAGGCCGGCACGGTCGTCATCCAGACGTTCTGTCCGGACAACTACGCCGTCGAGGCCGCGGCGAAGAACGACTACGACTCGTTCGTGCAGCAGGAACTCGTGTTCCGCAAGCTGACCGGTTACCCGCCGTTCTCGCGCCTGCTCCGCGTGCTCGCCGAGGCGCGCGCCGAGAGCGAAGCGCAGAAGCTGCTGCAGGAAGCGGTCGTGCCTCTGCGCGGCATGGCCGACGTCGAAGTGCTCGGCCCCGCGCCGGCGGTCATCGCGAAGGTGAAGGACCACTGGCGCTGGCACATGCTCGTGAAGTGCTTCCAGCCGGCGTCGTTCCAGCGGGCGATGGCCGCGATCGGCACCGTCGAGGACCTCGGCACGAGGACCTGTCGTGTGACCCTGGACGTCGATCCCAGCAGTCTGATGTGAGCCGTCAGCCCTCGGATCCGGGAGTCCGCGCGAAGCGGGCCAGCGTCTCGAACAGGCGCGCCCGGTCGATCGGCTTCGTGAGCACGGCGTCGCAGCCGGCGGCGATGCACGCCTGCTGGTCCGCTGCCATTGCGTTCGCGGTCAGCGCAACGATGGGCAGCCGGCAGCCTCGTTGCCGGAGCATGCTCGTGGCGGTGATGCCGTCCATCGTCGGCATCTGGATGTCCATCAGGATGAGGTCCAGCGGCCGGCCCTCGTCGGCGGCGCGCTCGAGGCACTGGACGCCGTCGGCGGCGATCTCGACGTCGCAACCGGCGCGACGCAGCACGCGGTCGAGCAGCATCTGGTTGTCGGCGCCGTCCTCGACGACGAGGACCCGGGTGCCGTCGAGGCGCCGCGTCGGCGTCACGGCCGGCAGCGCCGCCGCCGGCATCTCCCGACCGGGCTCCCTCGCGAACGGCACGCCGTCGATCGGGCCGGTCGCGACGGTCAGCCGGAAGCAGCTGCCGCGTCCGGGCTCGCTCGTGACGGTGATGTCGCCACCGAGGAGTCTGGCCAGATGGTGCGAGATCGCGAGCCCGAGGCCCGTTCCGCCGAACTGGCGCGTCGTCGACGCATCGGCCTGCTCGAACGGACGGAACATTCGGCCCAGGGCTTCCGGCGCGATGCCGGCGCCGGAGTCGTGCACTTCGATCGCGAGGAGCGGCGGTGGGCCGGCGACGAATCGCACGACGAGTCGTACACCGCCGACCGACGTGAACTTGATCGCGTTGTCGACCAGGTTGACCAGGATCTGCCGCAGGCGCAGCGGATCGGTCGCCACGCTCGTCGGTACCGGCGTCGCGAACTCGCACGTGAGTGTCAGGCCCTTCTGTGCCGCCTTCGCCTGGAGGAGCGTCAGCACCTCTTCGACCGTCCGTCGCGCGTCGGTGGTGACGGTCTCCGCGGTCAGCTTGCCTGCCTCGATCTTCGCCATGTCCAGCAGGTCACCGATGATGACGACGAGGTGCTGGGCGTTGCGCCGGATGGTCTCGAGCGCGTGCTGCTCGGGCGAGGATTGCGCGAGGTGGCCCATGTGGACCTGCAGTTCCTCGGTGTAGCCGAGGATCGCGGTCATCGGGGTCCGCAGTTCGTGGCTGACGTTCGCGAGGAAGATCGTCTTCGACCGGTTCGCGGATTCGGCCGCGTCGCGAGCGCGCACGAGGCTCTGGTTCAGACCGACCAGTTCGTCGCGGGCTCGTTCCAGGTCGGCGGTGCGCTGACGGACGAGGTCGCTCAGTCCGCTCAGCGTGCGACGAGCCTGTTGCTGCAGGTTCCACTTGTGGGTCAACGCGCTCGCGACCTGGAGCACTTCGGCGTGGTCGAACGGCTTCTTGACGATCAGCAGGCGGTCGGTGCGGCCGAGCCGTCGAACGGTCTCCTCCCACGAGTAGTCGCTGAACGCCGTGCAGATGACGATCTCGATCTCGGGCACCGCCGCCCAGATCCTCTGGATGGTCTCGAGGCCGTCCCAGCCGGGCGGCATGCGCATGTCGACGAACGCCATCGCGAACGGCCTGCCCTCCGCCGCGGCCGTCTTCACCAGTTCGCAGCCCTCCTGGCCCTGACTCGCGGTGACGAGATCGAAGCGCACGCGCTCGTCGGCGGTCTGTGGGGTGCCGAAGAGCTCGGCCTCGGTGGCGAGCAGGTCGTCGGACGCGATCGGCGTCGGCGTCAGGATCTTCCTGAAGTCGGCGTGGATCGCCGGGTTGTCGTCGATCACGAGGATGCGACGGTTCATCGCATCGTCGCCCTGTCGGCCTTCGGTCATTGGCTTGCTCCTGCGGGGGCACGGATCGGCAGTTCGAGCACGAATCTCGCGCCTTTGCCCTCGCCCTCGCTCTCCGCCCACAGACGGCCGCCCATCTCCGTCGCGGCATTGGCACTGTGGTGGAGGCCGAAGCCGTGTCCGTCCTTCCTGGTCGTGAAACCGTGCCCGAAGATCCGGGTGAGATTGGCCGGCGGGATGCCGACGCCGTTGTCCGTCACGACGATGCGGAATCGGTCGTCGCCGCCGTCGACGACCGCGATCTCGCAGACCGCGCCGCCGCGGTCGTGTTCGCACAGCGAGTGTTTCGCGTTCGACAGCAGGTTCAACAGCACCTGCATGACACGCGAGCGGTCGACGTCGCACTCCGGATCGTGGTCGATTCGCTTCTCGACGCGGATGTCGTGCTTGCGGAACGAGGGTTCCTGGACCGCGATCACGTCGTCGACGATCTGGCTCGGCCGTCCGCGCGAGAGAGCACCGGACACACGGGCGTAGCTCTGCTGCCGGCTGACGATCTCCTTCATGTGGTCGATCTGGGCCGACAGGTCCTTCGTCTCGGCGATCAGTGTGTCGCGTTCCCGGAGCATGTGCTCCGCCAGCTGGTCGAGGTAGGTCGGCAGCTTCTGCCCCTGCTTCGTCTGCAGGAGGAACGTGGCGAGGTCCGTCTCGTGCTCGCGGATCAGGTTCACGGCCTTGCGCAGGCCGTCGGACTTGGACTTCTCGAGCCGGTCGAGCAGCACGCTGGCCGACACGTTGACGTTGTTGAGCACGTTGCCGACGTTGTGCAGCACGCCGTTCGCGAGTTCGGCCATGCCGGCCCGGCGCGACGCGTCCACCAGCTGCCCGTGCAGGGCGCGGCTCTGCGCCTCTGCGCGCCCACGTTCCACGATCTCGTTCCTCAGATCGCCGACGGTCTTCGCGAGTTCGGCCGTGCGGTCGTCCACCACGTCCTCGAGGGCCGCCCAGGCCGTCTCGATCGGGATCACCAGCTGGCGCGAGAACCACACGACGAACGCCGCCATCAGCACGACGCCGCCCAGCGTGATCGCGAGGCCGGCCCGTACCGGCAGGTCGTGCACTGCCTGTTCGTTGCGCACGCCCTCTTCCGCGAGAGTTCGAACCCGGACCTGCGCCTGCAGGAGAGCCTGCTCGCACTCGCGGGTCGCGTCGCGGAAGAACGCGAGCGACTCGGCCCGACGCTCCGGGTCCTGCTCTTGCAGGCCCGCTTCGAGTTCGGCGAGGGCCTTCTGCAGCGCGTCGGCCATGGCGCATGCCAGTGCGAACGGCGGGTGCCGGTCCGCGGCGAACAGGTCCGTGATCCGCCTGGCCTGGGTGCCGACCTCGTCGACGTAGACGCGGTAGACGTCGGGGTCGGCCTTCGCCGTATCGGCGGCGTCGTTCGCGGCGCGCTTCTCGAGATCACGTGCGGCCTCGAGCCCGGCTTGCACGGCCATGCTGGCCGTGAGGCCGTTGGCGACCTGCAGGGACGCGGACTGCATCTTCGCGGTGAAATAGCTGCTGATCAGCATCTGCGAGACCTGCAGCACGGCCGCGAACAGGAAGCCGAGTCCGAGCTTCGTCGTCAGCGACAGGGCGTCGCGCTTCCTGGGCTCGGTCATTCGGCTGGTTGATCGGTTCACCGGTGCAGGCCCCGGGACAGGGAAATCCCTCATCGGTGTCGTGCGGCTGCGAGCCGAGCCCGATCGGAGACGCGATCGGCGGGCGCAGTGCCGCTCATGGGGCGGGGTCCGAGCTGCCGAAGAGCACGATCGGCGATCGAAGGCGAACTCCGCGTCGCATCGGTCGCTCCGTTCGGAGGCCAACATGAAGCAGGCAAGCATCGTCGCACTCGCCATCGTCGGATTGCCCGCCGCCGGACTCTGTCAGGACCCCGATGCCCTCAGGAAACAGGTCGACGACCTGAGCAAGCGCGTCGAGGAACTCGAGGACCACGCGGCGAAGACCGCGGAGCGGACCGGCGGTCGCGCGTTGCTCCAGGCGTTCAGCGCGGACAGCCTCGACTTCGGCGGCCACGTGTCGTCGTTGTTCACGTACATGCACGGCGAGAACGGCAGCGACGCGGGCCACTTCGTCACCCTGGTCGAACTGTTCCTGAAGGCGCAGGTCGCGGATTCGTGGTCGGTCTTCGCCGCGCCGGGCTTCTACCTGTTCAACGGCGGCCTCCTCGACAACCCGGGCACGACGACCATCACGGGCGATCCGGCGTCGATCGAGGACGACTCCTCCGAGTCCCGCATGTTCCTCTCGCGTGTGTACTCGCAGTGGGTGGCCGGCGACTGGCTGCAGGTGCAGGGCGGCATCGTCGGCTCGCCGCACGGCACGACGAACCGGGAGTACTTCATCCCGGCCCGCAACATCGCGATCGGCAACCTGCACACGCGTTATTTCCTCGCCAACCAGCTGTACCCGCAACAACTGCTCGGCGGACGGCTGTCGGGCAAGCAGGTGCTCGGCGAAGGCGGCGATCGCATCGAATACGACGCGTACTTCGGCGTCGAGGACGACAGCCCGAGCGATGGCATCGGCGGCGCCAGGATCGCCTACGTGTTCAACGATCTCGGCCTCGCGGTCGCCGCGAACTACGGGCGCGGCACGCGCGAAGGCTTCCCTTCGCAGCCGGTGTCGTCGCCGACGCCTTTCTTCACCGCGAACGTCCCGGTCCTGCAGTCGCCGTTCACGGGCCGCTTCAATCGAACGCGCGACTACGAGTTCGCCGGCATCGACGTCGACTGGCGCCGGGGCGACTTCGTCTCCAAGACCGAGGCGTACTACAGCGCCGAGGAGGACGTCGCCGACCAGAAGGCACTGTCCACGGAGTGGGCCTGGTTCTTCGCCTCCCAATGGGCGCTTGCGTACCGCTTCGACTACTACGACGCCGGCGCCGACCTGGATCCGCTGGGTCTCGGCGTGCAGCAACTCGGCCACGCGACCGAGCACGTGGTCGGCCTGTCGTTCCTGCCCAACGATGCGGTGAAGATCCGTGTCGACGTGCACCACCTGGAACTGCCGAACACCAGAGACACCGTCGACTTCGTGAACCTCAGCTGGTCGCTCAGCTTCTGACACGGGGGTCCTCATGCGCAAACTCGCCATGCTCACGGTTGTCCTGTTCCTCTGCGCGCCGGCAGTGCCGGTCGCGGCCGAGGTCCAGTCTCCGCAGCCGCCTCCCCTCGAGAGCTATGCGGTCGTGGTCAACGCGAGCAACCCGAGCAAGGAGACGGGGGATGCGGCGAAGAAGACCGTCAAAGCCCTCTTCCTGAAGGAGCTGACGAGGTGGGCCGACGGCGTCGAAGCGAAGCCCTACGACCGCGGGGCAAAGGCGCCCGAACACACCGCCTTCCTCCAGGACGTGCTCGGCATGAGCCCCGCCGAACTCGCGCGGCATTGGCTCCGCATGAAGAACATGAGCGGGGTCACGCCGCCGATGGACGTCGACACGGACCGGATCCTGCTGCGGCACGTCGAGCGCCACGACGGCGCATTCGGCGTCGTCAAGGCGTCCGCCGCGAAGGTGCCCGGAGTGCGCGTGCTGTTCGAGTTCAAGGCCGCACGCTGATCGCCCGCTCCGCTCAACTCGCGGGATCGCCGTTCTGCTCTCCGGCCTCGCGCTCGGCGCGCATGGCCTGCCGTGCCGCCACTTGCTTCGCGATGGTCGCCTTCTGCACCATGCCGAACGCGGTCGCGATGCCGAGCAGTGCGAAGACGAAGTCGAGCGGATGGGCGTCGTCCTTCAGGAACTCGAGGAACGACGCATCGGCGGCCGCCGAGGATCGGATCTGGTCGCGCCAGTCGTCGAGCGACAACGGTTTTTCGGCGAACGCACGCAGCCGGGCGCCTTCGTCCTTGCCGAACGTGGTCGCATCCACGTCCCGGTAGCCGTGGGCGCGGACGAACTCCCTGACCTGGTCGGTGGTCGGCGATGGCCCGAGGGCCACCCAGTCCTTCGCGTCCTGTTTGCGTTCGGCGAGCTGGTCCTCCCCGAGCTTCCCGACGATCTTCGTGAGGTTCTGGTCGAGAGCGAGGCGGAAGGCCATCTGCTTGCCGGCGACGATGGACAGGAGCGCCAGGGCGCCCGCGGTCACGGCCAGTAGCGTGCCGTGTCCGCCGCTGCGCACCACCGCGGCGCCAACGAGGACACCGATGCCCCACGCGAGGATGCCGAATTCGCTGTGTGCGTAGAACGCGAGGAGGCCCCAGGCGGCGGCTCCGATCGCGGCGGCCACGCCGGCGAAGGCGAGGGCGCGCGTCATCGGCGGTGGCGGCAGGAGGTCGGCGGTGCGGACGGGCGGCGAGCGGCGGTCGGTGGCTTCTTCCATGGGGCGGGAGCATGGCGGGTCGGCCCGCGGAAGTCGTGCGGTCGCCGCGCCGGGACCGGTACGCCCCGGCACAGTTGCGGGACCGCGCATCGGTCCACTACAAGCACCGGCCGCCATGTCACGCAGCAACGAGCCGAGTCCCGTCGATCCGGACGACACGCCGACGCGCATCGGCGGCAACGCCGGCGGCGGCGCGCCGGGTGAGGACCCGACGGTGCCGTCGATGCAGAAGGGCGGCGCGCCGGCGCCAAAGCAACAGCAGCCGAAGCCGGCACCCGGACCGAAGGTCAACGACCCGCTGGTCGGCAAGGAGCTCGGGGGCTGCAGGATCACCGGTCTGCTCGGCCGCGGCGCGATGGGTGCCGTCTACAAGGCGCGCCAGCTCCGGCTCGATCGCGACGTCGCGGTGAAGGTCATCCGCCCCGAGATGATGACGGATGCGCGGACGCTGAAGCGCTTCGAGGTCGAAGCACGCACGGTGGGTCGCTTCAACAGCGCGCACGTCGTGATGGTGCACGACGTCGGCTTCGAGCAGGGCGTGCACTACCTCGTGATGGAGTTCGTGCAGGGCAAGAACCTGCGCGACCACGTGAAGATGCTCGCCGGCGGCCGGCTGCCGGCTGCGGAGGCCATCCCGTTGTTGCGGCAGGCGTGCAAGGGTCTCGAGGAGGCGCAGCGTCTCTCCGTCATCCACCGCGACATCAAGCCCGACAACCTGATGCTGACGGATCGCGGCATCCTGAAGATCGCCGACTTCGGGATCGCGAAGCCGATCCAGGAGGACTTCAGCATGACGCTGACCTCCGAGCTGATCGGCACGCCGCTCTACATGAGCCCCGAGCAGTGCCAGGGTGCTTCGGACCTCGACTTCCGCAGCGACATGTACTCGCTCGGCGCGACGTTCTACTACCTGCTGACCGGCGAGCCGCCGGTGCGCGCCAGTTCGGTCTACGAGCTGATCCAGACGAAGACGAAGCTCGAGAACCTGTGCCTCTGGAAGGCGCTGCCCGAACTCGACCAGAACCACCCGCTGTCGCGCGTCATCGAGCGGATGACGGCCCTCGACCGCGACGACCGCTACGAGAGCTACGAAGCGCTGCTCAACGACATCGTGATCGTCGAGCAGGGCGGCACCGTGCAGCGCATCGCGCCGAAGCCGAAGAAGGAGCCGATGCCGACGCTCGAAGTCGGCGCGCCGCAGGCGAAGACGAAGGGAGTGCTCGTGGCCGCGGTCGCGGTGATCGCCGTCGCGGCGGCCGGGGCGTGGTTCGCGCTGCACGGCGACGACGGCAAGAAGCCGGGCGGGACCGGCGGTGCGACGAACGTGCCGTCGGGCAGCGACGCGGTTGCGCGCGGCGCCCTGCGCGAGTTGTCGACGCGCCTGCAGGGCCTCGGACCGACCAAGGAGATGCGCGACGAACTCGCGGCACTCACGGTGACCGGCCCGGAAGCGGCGATGAAGACGACGCTGCTCGCCGCCGTCGACCAGGGGCTCGGGATCCGGGATCGGCTCGCGAAGGTGAAGGCGCCGACGACCGTGCAGCCGCCGTTCGACGAGATCGGCAAGCACTTCGCGGACGTCGAAGCCGCGGTGAAGGTCGATGGCGCGCTGTCGCCGCTGCTCCAGCAGTGGGTGGCGACGACGGCGAAGGGTGCGCGCCTCGAAGAGACACTCGGCGCCAGGGCCCTGGCTTCGCTCTCCGGTGCGTGGAACACCTGGCGCGACGACCGCGCGAAGGTGCGCGGCGACAAGGACAAGATCGCGGCACTCACCGAGCGGCTCGCCGTGATCGAACGTGCGCGGCTGAAGCTCTACGACCTCCTGCCGGGACTGCGCGCCGACCTGGACGGTTCGCTGTCCGCTGCGGTGCTCAAGAAGGCGCGCGACGGTCTCGGCGAGGACTCGACGGAGCCGGTCGAGATCGACGTCTCCGACGTGCTCGCCGAGGTGCGCGCCGCGTTCGCCGCGACCGGCCCCGACGAGTCGCTGACGAAGCGGGTCTCGGAGCAGCGACCCACGAAGCCCGAGCAGGCGAAGGAGTGCCGCGACCTCATCGACGAACTCGCGAACGCGCGCGCGCGACGGACGAACGCCGAGGACCTGCGCACCGGCTTCCCGCGCGATCCGCAGGTGCCGTTCGACGACGTGGCGTCGTACTTCCAGCGCTTGGACCTCGCGCTCGAGCCGCTGCAGGACGCGGAGAAGAAGCTGCCGCCGTGGGCCGTCCAGCTGCGCGTGTCCTTGCGCGACGAGGCGACCCTGCGCACCCGGGTGATCGCGGCCTGCGGCGACGCGCTCGCGTCGTGGAAGCGTGCGAAGGCGGAGCCGGGCGCCGACCGTGAGCGGCTCTCTCAGCGCCTCTCCGCGCTGGCCGCGGGCAAGGTGCGGGCGCTCGAGTTGTTCCCCGATGCGGCCGCGGACCTGGACCGTGTCGTGCCGGCGGCCGATCTCGACGCCGGGAACGCCGAACTCGCGCAGGCCGCCGGGCGCCAGCGCTGGTTCGCGACGTCGCGCGACCTGATCGCGCGCATCGAGGCCCTGCGGACCATCGCCGAATGGCGCGCCGCGGGAGCGCAGTTGTCGGCCGATCTCGCTGCCAGCGACCAGGGCGCCGCCGTGTTCGCGGGCGACGCCGAAGTGCAGCGCGAGCAGAAACGGATCGGCGAGGCGCGCGGCCGATGGGAGCAGGCGGACGCCAAGGTGAAGGACGTCGCGGCGAAGATCGCCGCGGCGGACCTCGGCGGCGCGGACACGATCGTGCGCGCCGGGGGCTTCGGCAACGAGGGCAAGGAGGAGATCCGCATCCTCGGCGAAGCCGCCGCCCACTGCCGCGCGGCGTTCGACGCACTCGACCAGCGCCTCGACGTCGCTGCCGCGGTGAAGTCCCTCGCCGACGCCAAGGCCGTGCTGGCTCCCGTGGTGGTGCTGGCGCCAGCGGTCGACCAGCGCATCGCGACGTGGTCGGCGCGCCTCGACGCGCTGCAGCAGGCGGCGAGCGGGATGGTCGTCATCCCCGCCGGGCGCGTGCGCCAGGCGGCGGGCCGCGTCGACTCGTTCTTCCTTTCGCCGACCGAGGTGACCCACGGCGAGTTCGTGAAGTTCCTCGGCGAGTTGAAGGCCGCCGTGAAGGGCATCGACGACCCGGCGAAGAAGCTCGCTGCGGTCGAAGCGCGCTTGCCAGGCGTCGGCATGACGGCGGACGCACTCGAGGTCGTGCTCGGCATGGACCCGCGCCAGGTCAATCCGCGCATGCCCGCCGACCGCCTCACCTGGTACGCGGCGGCCGCGTTCGCCGCGTGGTACGGGCGCGCGCTGCCGAAGGGCGAGGAGTGGGCACTCGCCGCGTTCGGCGATGGCAACAAGCAGAAGTACCCGTTCGGCGCGCCGTGGGACTCGCCGCAGCGGGACATGGTGTTCGCTGCGAGGAGCCTCGCGCTCGTCGACGAAGCGGGTCTCTCGTGGCGCGCCGCGGAAGGGGCCCCGATCCATCACCTCGCCGGCAACGTCGCAGAGTGGCTCGCAGCGCCGCCGGACGGTCCGACGGCGGCCGTCGCGGGCGGCAAGTTCAACGACGCGGAGCCGAAGGCACGCGACGCGGCGGAGGGCACGTTCGTGCCGGCAGACAAGAGCGACGGCAGGCTCGGCTTCGGGGCGCGCACGATGCTGCGCCCGCGCACGTTCCCCGGCCTCGACTGGCCGCGCTGATCGGCCTGCGATCCCGAGCAAGGGCGCCCGGCAGGGCGCCGTTGCCGTCGCTCACCCGTTGACCGGCTTCTTCGGCAGGATGAACAGGACGCGCTTCGGATCGGTGATCTGCAGCGCGCGCACTTCGTCCATGAAGCCCGACGAGTCGCGGGCGTCCTTGCGCGACTTCGGTTCGTTCGGCTGCCCGTTCTGCATCTTCAGCGGCGCGACGGTGATCGTCACTTCCGAGGTCGGGAACGCGATCGGCAGCTTCAGGGTGTCGTCGTCGGCGACGTTGACGAACTGTTTGTTCGCGAAGGCCTCGGCCCACTTGTCGTTGACGACGATGAGGCAGGGACGCGGTTGTTCGTCGACGCTGATCGCGTCGAACTCGAACGTGCGGGTCGGGATGCTGCCGCAGGCGCCGAGTGCCAGCAGCGACGACAGCGAGAGGGTGCGGAGGGCGGAGTTCATTGGCGCGTCTGCAGCACGATGGTCTTGTCCTTCCCCTGCGACATCATGTGGCGGATCTCCTTCTCGGTGACCCACTCCATCTCGGGCTTGTAGTCGGGGTGCGTCGCCTGGATGCAGATGCGCGAGCAGTCCGAGAAGTCGAACTCGACGGGGCGGCTGCTGCCCTGCCCGACGCGGACTCCGTTGACGTAGACGCTGGCGTCGGGGGGATTGACGGCGAGCGTGTGCATGAGGGTGGAACTGCCGCACCCGGCGAGGCACAGCACGGGCGCCAGCAGGGCGAAGCGGGCGCGGACGAGGTTCTTCGATGCCATTTGGGAAGGGAGGATGCGAAGGGCAGAAGAGTAGGAACGAGGCCGGCAGAATCCAGGGTCCGCGACCGCGCCCGTATGCTGCGTCGGTGAGCGAAACGCCGCAGAAGAAGCACTTCGTACCGTCGACGATGCCCGCGGAAGGGCTCGGCGTGCTGTCGCTGTTCCACCTCGTCGAGGCCGCCGTACCGGCGTTCTTCCGGCCCGACCGGACGATCCACGTGGCGCGGGCGCCTGGGCGGCTCGACGTGCTGGGCGGTTTCGCGGACTACTCCGGTTCGCTCGTGCTCCAGCTGCCGACCGCGGAGGCCGCCTGTGCGGCGGTCCAGGTCCGCGACGACGACCTCGTCCGGCTCTGGTCGCCGAGCGAAGACGGCTCCCGCACGCAGCTCCTGTCCGTGCGCCTCGCCGACCTCGGCCTGCCGGACGCGCCGATCGACGCGGACGAAGCGCGGGCCTTCTTCCACGCCGACCCTCGCGATCGCTGGGCGGGTTACCTGCTCGGCTGCTGTCTCGTGCTCGCGCGCGCGCGCAGGATCCGCTTCACCAACGGCGCGGAGATCCTGCTGCACAGCGACGTGCCGGAGGGAATGGGCGTCGGTTCGTCGGCGGCGATCGAGGTCGCGACGATGCGGGCGCTCGCGGAAGCGTACGGCATCCCGCTGTCCCCGCGCGAACTGGCGCTGCTCTGCCAGCAGGTCGAGAACGAAGTCCTCGGCACGCCGTGCGGTGTCATGGACCAGATGACCGCCGTCACGGCCGAGGCGGACGAACTGCTCGCCTTGCGCTGCCAGCCGTGCGAAGTCGAAGGCAGCATCCCGGTGCCGGCCGAAGTCGAGTTCGTCGGTCTCACGAGCGGCGTGCGTCACACCGACGACCGCCGGCAGTACCACGACGTTCGCATCGGCGCGTTCTTCGGCGCCCGGATGCTCGCGGATCGACCCGGCTGGCGCGGCTGGCTCGCCAACTGCGACATCGCGGAGTTCCGCGCGCAACAGAGCTCTTTGCTGCCCGTGACCATCGGGGGCGCCGACTTCCTGCAGCGGTACGGCGGTCACGCCGATCCGCACACCCGCATCGACCCGGCCCGCGACTACGCGGTGCGGGCACCGTCGGCGCACCCTGTCGAGGAGAACGCCCGCGCGGAGCGCTTTCGCGAACTGCTGCAGCAGGGACCGTCGGCCGAACGCCATCGCGAACTCGGCGACATCCTGTTCGCCGCGCACGATGCGTACGGCGCCTGCGGCTTGGGCGAGACCGTGACGGACTTCCTCGTCGCGACGGCGCGGGCGCGGCGCGATGCCGGTGCACCTCTCTACGGGGCGAAGGTGTCCGGCGGCGGCCGCGGCGGCACGGTCGTGCTCTTCGGCGAGCGCGGCAAGGTCTGGTACGAGGCGCTGCGCATCAAGAAGGCGCTGCTGCAGGAGACCGGGCACTCGGGCCACATCTTCCGCTGGTCGTCGCCGGGCGCGATGTCGTTCGGCACCGTGGAGATGAGGCCGAGCGGTGCCTGAGGCGAGCACACACCGAGTCTCCGGTCGGTCGGCGCTGCTCGTCGCGGTGGCCGCGATCGGTCTCGGTGTCGCCGTGTGGTCGTCGTTCGGCGCGGGCAGCGGCGGGCCACCGCCGACGCCTGCAGCGCATGTTGCAACCGCCGTCGCCGAGGCCACCGCTGCCGTCGCGCCCGCGGACGCAGCGGCGCCCGCCTCGGAATCGGGCACCGATCGTTCGGAGGCCCCGTCGGAGCACGGCACGGTGCGAGGGAGGCTCTTCGACGGTGGTGGCGCCCCGCTGGCGGGCATGCCGGTCCGGCTCTTTCGCACTGGTTCGCGGATCGAAGGCCTCGCGGCACTGGCCGACGGCCGCGCGTACTTCTCCTCGACGCGCAGCGATGCCGCAGGCGCGTTCGTGTTCGGCGCCCTGCCGCCCGACTTCTACGAAGTGACGGCGGACTGGGACGACTCGGTCGTACACGTCGAACTCGCCGCGAGCGAGGTGCGCGACATCGAGCTCCGCTGCTCCGCTTCCGGTGCCGTCGTCGAGGTGTACCTGCGTCGCCCCGGCGGCGTGCCGCGCCCGCGGCGGCTCTGGTTCGCGCCCGAGCGCGGCAGCGAGCTGACCGCGATGTCGGACGACGAGGGTGTGGTGCGTCGCTTCCTCCCGCCGGGCAGGTTCCGGGTACAGGTCCGCGACGTTCTGCGCACCGTCCCGCGTTCGGACCGTGTTGTGCACGAGCAGCCGATCATCGTGCCCGAAGGCGCTCGCCGGCTTCGGGTCGAGATGGACCTGCCTCTCACGCTGGTGCAGACGTTCGTGGTCGGCGCGTCGGACGAAGCCCGGCCAGCGGTCGTGTTCACGATCGACGGCGAGGACCGACCGATCTCGTTCGACGTGTCGCTCGCGGAGGCGTGCAAGGGAGTCGAACTGTGGCCAGGTCGTTGGACCGTCGGGCTGCGCGGCACGAACCTCGTCGACGCGGCGCCGCAGACGGTCGTCACGGACGGCACCTTGCCCGCGGTCCGGGTCGATCTCGCGGCGATTCCCGCCGTCGACATCCGGCTCGATCTGCGCCGTCCCGACCGGAGCCCGTTCCTGCTGCCGGTCCAGTCCGAGACGATGATCGCGCTGCTGCCGCGCCTCGTGATCGACGGCAGGATCATCCGCTGCGCGCGGGTCGGCGAGGGTGGCAGTTTCGGCGGCCCGCCGCTCGGCTACCCGTGCGTGCCGTACGGCCGAGCCGTGCTCGAGAGCGGCGATCGCACGATCGATGGCGCCGTGTCGACGGTGCCGTTCGATCCGATCGACGACGTGGAACTGAGGGTCGGCCCGGGCACGGACCGCGTCGTCGTGCCCGTCACGCCGCGCGCGTTCGTCGACATCGTCGCGTGCTCGTCTTCGGGGATGCAGGACACACGCGCGCACATCCGCGTGCTGCGCGACGAGACCGTGATGCAGCCCGCGTGTTCGCCGAACCAGTCGCGATGGCAGTCGTTCCTGCCGCCCGGCGAGTACCGCGTCCTGATCGAGCGGGAGTCCGGCGAGACGGAGAACCGGATCTTCGTGCAGCGCGACACGATGTCGCTGCGACTGCGGCCGACCGGGTGAGGGCGGCGGGCAGCGGCCTCGGGACGCTTGTTTCGCGCGCGTCGCGCGCGAACCTTGTGTGGATGAGCAAGAACGCACCCGACCACCACGACGCCGAACTCGTCCTGAAGGTCTACGACCTCCGCCGCGAACCCGTGATGCGCGAATCGCGCGACAGCCTGAACCGCGACTTCTGGCCGCGCAACGAGAAGGAGGCCGCGGCGGTCCTCGCGCCCGACCACCCGCTGAACCGCCAGTACCGCCAGGTCTCGACCTACTGGGAGATGGTGTACGGCATGGCCAAGTACGGCGTCGTCAACGCCGACTTCCTCCTCGAGAGCAACGGCGAAGGCCTGCTCTTGTTCGCCCGCGTCGAGCCGTACCTCGCTGCGATCCGTGCGGCCTCCAATGCGCGCGCATTCAGCAAGGCCGAGTGGATCGCCAATTCGTGCGACGTCGGCAGGACGCTGATGGACTACTTCCGCGACCGTGTGAAGAAGAAGCTCGGCACGAAGTGACCGCGCGCCGCGGTCACCGGCGGAACAGTTCGCGCAGCGATCGACCGCGCCACTTCACGAGCGTGCCGACCGGCGTGCCCGACCGGATCGCGCCGAGAACGAGCAGGCCGGCGGCGAGCGCGACGAGCATGCCCGCCCGCGCCGTGCGCGACGGCCGCTCGCCGACGTTCCCCATGAGGGGCGTCTCCATCGCGAGGTTGCAGCAGATCGCGAGGAACGGAACGACGAAGGCTCCGCGCGGCGCCGCTTCGGGCGGCGGCTCTTCGCGTTCGGAGTAGATCCACGCCACGAGGAACATCAGCAGGATCGACCAGGTCCAGAGCCGTTCGAGATCCCACGCGATCAGGTGCAGCGCCTGCGGTGCCAGCACCACGCCCGCGATCGCGAGCGCTTCGAGCGAGAGGATCGCCGGGCGCGTGCGCGACAGCAGCAGCAGCAGGAGCGCGACGGTCGTCGGCGCCACGAGACCGATCGACGACGCCTTGGACAGGTTCGCGCCGAGGTAGGGCCGCATCAGGTCGAGCGCCTGCGAGAGCGTGCCCGCGAGCATCGGGCCGCCGAGCGTGTCGATGCCGCCGTGCACGAACGCATGCTGCCGCAGGTGCGCGGTGAACGCCGCCTCGAAGCCCACGGGCACGGTCGGCACCACCACGTCCAGCACGATCGCGACGACGAACGGCAGCAGGACCGGGGCCAGCGGCAGCGGGCGCCGCGTCGCGCCGCGCAGGCGGTCGTCGGCGCGCAGCAAGCCCGCCAACACGAAGACGGGGTAGACGACGAGGATCGACGCCTCGTGCACGAAGAGCGCCGCGACCTGCAGCATCGACGCGCCCCACCAGCGGTCGCGCATCACGAGCCAGACCGACGCGATGCCGAGCGGCAGGAAGACGTGGTCGTGGTAGCCCATCACGTTGCCCGTCATCACCACGAACGGCGACGTGAGGAACGCGGCGCCGACCGCCACCGACTCGACGGACCACGACGACCGCCGCGCGATGCGGACCGTGAGCACGAGCAGCAGCGCGGCGAAGAGCGCGCACAGGGTCCACGACACGCCGGCGATCAGTCCTTCGTCGACGGGGCGGCCGATCGTCGCGCCGAGCCATGCGAGCAGCTGCCCCGGCAGTGCACGTTTCACGAACCCGAAGCGGTAGTCGAGCAGCCAGTGCGCCTCGGCCCAGTCGTTCGGCGCCTGCCACGTTCGCGACAGCGTGGCGACCAGTGCGGCGGCGAGCAGGAGGCACGTGGCGACCTTCGCACGAGAGGACATCGGCCGCATCCTACGGCCATGGAGTGGCGTTGGAACGCTGCCGGGGTGGCTTGCCGTCGCGCCGTGGCCTCGTAGGCTCCCGCGCCCCCGTGGCACCAACCCACTTCGCCCGCCGCATCAGCGCCTATCCGATCGACAGCCGGGTCGAGGGTGCGGGCATGTACCGCGGTGGCGCCGTGGAGATCCGCTCGCTGACGGAGAACGACGCGGTCGCGACGGTCGTCGCGCACGGCATCGACTACCGCGTCGACGTCGTCGGGGCCGAATCGACGAACCGTTCGCGTTGTCGCTGTACCTGCAGCCCGATGATGCTCGATGCGAGGTGTGCCCACGTCGTCGCGACGCTGATGGCGATCGACGAAGTGCTGCACGACCTCGATGCGGCGGTGGCCGCGTTCGAACTCGAGGCCGGGATGCCCGAGCCGCAGCGTCCGGCGGCGCAGCCGACGCGCTCACCGGCGTGGCGCGAGCGCCTTGCGCGCATCGGCACCGGCCATCCGCCGGGGTCGCGGACGACATCGTGGATCGAGTACTACGTGCGGCCCGGCGATGCCTACGGCACTGCGGCGCTCACGCTGCAGATACGCGAACGGCAGCGCCGGCAGGACGGCGAAGTCACGGCACCGCGTGCGTCGCGCTTGTCGCCGGCGACCGTGGCCGCCCTTCCGCGCGAGGATCGGCTGCTGCTGGCTGCGATGCGTCACTCGCAGATGCGGGGCCGCGATGCGTGGTTCCGCCGTTCCGACGAAGTCTCGCTGGCGAGGCCTTGGGACGTCGACGCGGCGGAGGCACCGCTCGTGCTGCCGTTGCTCGCGGCTCGCGACATGGTGTTCGTCGGTCCGGCCCCGGTCGGCGCCGCGCAGCCACGGCGCCTCCGCATCGACGTGGCGGCACCGTTCGTGTTCACGCTGGTGCCGGTCCCTTGTGAAGGTGACCGGGCGTGCGTGGACGTGATCGGCGTGTTCCGTCGCGGCGACGAAGCGCTCGGTCCTGACGTCGTCTCGGATGTCGGTTCACCCTACGTGCTGGTCGAAGATCGGCTGGTCCGCGCCGAGCGGAACGGCGCCGAGCCTCTTCATCGCGAGTTCGTCGAGAACGGGCCCATGCGCGTGTCGATGGCCGAACTGCCCGAGATGCTGGCGACCTGTGCGCGGTCCGGCGAGGCGAAGGACCTGCTGGCGGCCGCCATCGAGCACGTGCCGGCGGGAGCGCCCGAGGGTGTCGTCACGGTCTCGATCCCGACGAACACGAGTGCTCCGCTCCGCGCCGGACTGTGCTTCGACTACGCGGGCACGCTCGTGTTCGACAACGACGCTTCGCCCCTGGTGGATGGCGACGAAGGGCCGCGTCGGCGCGACCGTGACGCCGAGCAGCGCCTTCGGGAGCGGATGGTGGAGTTCGGTCTGTCGACCGCGCCCGACGGCGTGTTCGAGTGCCCGCGCGACCGGATGCCGGGGGCGGTGGCCGCACTCGCGAAGGCCGGCTTCCGTGTGCTCGCCGAGGGCAGGCGCGTGCGGCCCTTCGTCGAGGGCAACGCATCGGTGCGGTCGGGCATCGATTGGTTTGCCATCGACGGCCTCGTCGAGTTCGCGGACCGCGCGGTGTCCCTGCCCGAACTCCTGCGCGGCAAGGTCACGCCGGAAGGCTTCGTCGAGCTGGGTGACGGATCTCTCGGCATGTTGCCTGCCGCGTGGTTGCGCTCCGTCGAGCGCATGCGCCTCGTCGCCGGGGACGTCGACGGTGACTCGCTGCGTGTGCCGACATCCCGCGCGCTCCTGCTCGACGCGCTGCTGTCGGCGGACGACACGAAGCAGTTCGAAGTCGACGCGAACTTCGCGCGCATGCGGCAGCGGATCGGCAGGTTCACGACGATCGAGCCGGCGAACGAGCCGCGAGGCTTCGCCGGCACGCTCCGGCCGTACCAGAAGGCGGGCGTTGGCTGGCTGCGCTTCCTCGTCGAGTTCGGCCTCGGCGGCTGCCTCGCCGACGACATGGGGCTCGGCAAGACCGTGCAGGTGCTGGCGCTGCTCGCGGAGTCCGCGCCGCGTGGCTCGCGCCGGAAAGGCCGCCGCCCGAGCCTGCTCGTCGCGCCGCGCAGCGTGCTCGGCAACTGGCTCGACGAGGCGAAGCGTTTCGCACCCGGGTTGCGGGTGCTCGACTTCGCCGGCCCGCAGCGGTGGACGGAGTACGGCGACCGGCTGGGCGAGTTCGACCTCGTGCTGACCACCTACGGCATCGTGCGCGCCGATGCGCCGGAGTTCGTCGAACGCGGCATCGACTTCGAGCACGCCATCCTCGACGAGGCGCAGGCGATCAAGAACCCGGACAGTCAGGCGGCGAAGGCCGTGCGACTCCTGCGCGCACGCCACCGGCTCGTGATGACGGGCACGCCCGTCGAGAACCACCTCGGCGATCTCTGGTCGCTGTTCGAGTTCGTGAACCCGGGCATGCTCGGTCGGCTGCCCGCGTTCCGGGCGCTGTTCGCGAAGGCGACGAGCAGCGATGCGATGGCCGCGAATCGCGAACTCGTGCAGCGAGCCCTGCGCCCCGTGATGCTGCGCCGCACGAAGGCGCAGGTCCTGGTCGATCTGCCCGAGAAGATCGAGCAGACCGTGTGGTGCGAACTCGGGCCGGCACAGAGGAAGCGCTACGACGCGCTGCGCCGGCACTACCAGCGCAAGCTGCTCGCCGGTGGCGGCGAACTCGGCAACGAGCAGCGTTTCCTCGTGCTCGAGGCCCTGTTGCGGCTGCGCCAGGCTGCGTGCCACGAAGGGTTGCTGGTGCGTTCAGGCCGCACCGCGGAGAGTGCCAAGTTCGAGGAATTGCTCGCTCGCCTCGACGAACTCGGGGTCGAGGGCCACAAGGTGCTGGTGTTCTCGCAGTTCACGACGCTGCTCGACCTGCTCGAGCCGCAGCTGCGCGTGCGCGGCATCGTGTGGGAGCGACTCGACGGCAGCACGACGAAGCGCGGCGAGCGCGTCGCGCGGTTCCAGAACGACCCCGACTGCCGCGTCTTCCTGATCAGCCTCAAGGCCGGCGGTTACGGCCTGAACCTGACCGCGGCGAGTTACGTGTTCCTGCTGGATCCGTGGTGGAACCCCGCGGTCGAGATGCAGGCCATCGATCGCGCGCACCGCATCGGGCAGAAGCGCGTCGTGAACGCCTATCGCCTCGTGTGCCGCGGCACCGTCGAAGAGCGTGTCCTCGAACTGCAGGCGAAGAAGAAGGAACTCTGCGAGGCGATCCTCGGCAACGAGCGGTCGCTGCTGCAGGACCTGACCCGCGCCGACCTCGAACTGCTGCTGGGCTGACTCACCGTCACTCCGGGATGTCCGTGTGGTCGTGCAGACCCACGCAAGCGAACTCGACCACGGCGCCGCCGTCCGTCGAGACGTTCCACCAGTGGAGGCGCGGTGCGGACGGGGCCTGCTTCAGTGCGCAACGCCACGCCTTGGCGCCGTCGCGCCTTCGGGTGCGGGCGTCGGCGCCGCGCGACCCGTCGCGCAGCGGGTGCACGTCGCGGCCCGCGATCGTGTGGGCGATGTTGGCTGCCACCTGACCGCAGACCTCGATCACCTTGTCGACCTCCACGCCCGGCGTCGTGCGTACCGAGTCGAGGAACTCGCGCCCGACGCGCATGCGCTGCAGCGGCGCCCGCGAGCGATCGTCTTCGTCGAACTTGCGCGCGTACCACTCCCGGACGGCTGCGAGGAACGCGCGTTCCGACGCCAGCGGCATGGTCGAAGCGACCTGGCGCTCGGCGGCCGCCGAGCGATCTTCCGCGGACCGCGCGGCCCGCTGCGCTTCCTGCAGCTGCGTGCGCAGCGTCCGGATCTGGGCGACGAGGTTCTGGTGGTTGGTCTGCAGCGCCGACAGTTCGTCGTGCAACGCCCGGGTCCGTTCCTCGGCGGTCACGGCGGGCATCGTCGGTGGTGCGTGCGCGCCGCTCATTCGCCGGAGTGTGACGAACTCGCCGGGTTCGACGCCGCGGCGCCGCGCCTGGCGGAGGCTCTCGAATGCAGGGGTGTCCTGGCGCCACACGAACGGTCGACCGCCGTCGAACAGACTCGGCAGCGGGCGCGGCGGTTGTCCGAAGGCGCGCTTGCGCGACAGCTGCATCTCCATCGTCGCGCGGTCGAAGCGCAGGATCGCGAACGCGGTGATCTCGCCGGGGGCGAGGTGTTCGGCGAGGTCCGCGACGAACTCGAAGTGCACTTCGCTCACGTGGCACACGCCGGTGACGCCCGGCAGGAGATCGACGAACACGAGCCGCTTGTCCTCGTCGACGTTCTGCACGCGCCCCTGCACGACATCCCCCGGTCGCAGCTCGCTCGCGACGCGGTCCCAGGGGTTGGGCAACAGGCCCTCGAGCGAGAAGGTCGGGCCGCTCGGTCCGATGCCGAGCGACGCCACGGTCACCCGATTGCCCACGACCAGCGACTCGGCCAGCATCGCATGCGGGAGGTCGCTCGCGACGATCGCCCCGACGAGGCCGCCGGCGCGAACTTCGACCCACGCCGGTGCGACCTTGGTGACTTCGGCCGGCACGATCTTGCGCGGCGCCGCCACGGGGGCAGGGCGGCGCGCATCGGGGCCGGCAGGCGCAGGAGCCGGCGCGCGTTGCTGCACGGCGGCATCCAGTTCGTGGTACAGGGCCTCGGCGCGGGCCGGGTTCGTCACGAAGTAGAGGCGATGCTGCAGCGGATCGGCGTCGGCCGCGAGGCCGGGCCACCAGATGCGGATCGCGCCTCCGTAGACATCGAGGCGCGGCGGCAGCGCTTCGGTCAGCGCCCACGTCGCATCGCCGGTTTCGAGGAACACGACGTCGGCCGCCTCGCCGACCGCGGCTTGCAGTCGTTCGGGGTCGATCCAGCCGCGGCTCTGCGCGTGGTGGCTGGTCACCGCGATCACCGGTCGCGTTCGCGCCGGCGACAGCAGGGTGTCGGCCACCCAGGCACGCACGTCGTTCTCGGTGAGGTGGCGCATGGGCGGGCACCGACTCTGGCACGGCGGCGTCCGCCATGGAAGTCCCGGCTTCGGGGGACCGAGGGCGGTCGGCGTCCGTCCCACCGCCCCGCCCGGCGGACGGAAGGCGATCGCGGATGACCGCGGCTCACCGCCGTTCGAGGAGCGTGAGCGCGTCGACGTGTTCCGTGTGCGGGAACAGGTCGCACAGGCGCAGTGCCGTCACCCGGTAGGCAGCGCCGAGCGCCGCGAGGTCACGAGCCAGCGATTCGAGCGAGCACGACACGAGCAGCACGCGCGGCGGTGCAGCGGCGAGCACCGCGGCGGTGCCAACGGCCTGCAGACCGGCGCGCGGCGGGTCGAGCACCATGACGTCGCACGCC
>JAEUHQ010000204.1 GCA_016794565.1 Planctomycetota bacterium
TGCTGGCATCGCGACACGATCGGGCGACGAGCAGAGCCTCGCCGCGGCGATGCAGCGCTTCCTCGACGAGCCTGCCTTGTGGGCCGCGAAGCGCGCCGCGATCCCGCCGCCGTCGCCGGGGCTCGACGCGCACGTCGATGCGTTGATGGCCGTGTACGACCGCGCGCGCACGATGCCGCCGAAGGACTGGTTCGCCGGTCCGGTGCCCGCGAGCCGGCGCACGTGGTTCCTGATGAAGCAGCGCGAGTCGGCGATGAGCCGATTGATCCCGCCCGACGGTCCGCGATGAGCGACGTGCGCACGGATCCCGGCCCCGGCGGTGGCGTGCGGGAGCTGGGGGAGCGGCTCCGTGCGTGCCGGGATGCCGGAGACCCGGTGGAAGCCGGCGTCGCCGAGGCAGCGAGGTTCGGCGCCGGTCTCGATGCCGCGATCCATGCGTTGGCGGACGAGGCGGCGCTCGAAGACGACCCGACCTGGCATTCGATCCTGGTGGCGATCCACGACGTCGCGACGAGTCGGTCCATGCTCCGCGACTGTGCCACGGGCCGCATCTTCGACGAGTCGTTCTACGTGCGTCGCCATCCGGACATCGCGGCGGCCGTGCAGGCTGGGAACCTGGCCGACGGCTTCACGCACTTCGTTCGGCACGGCGCGGTCGAGGGTCGGGCTGCGCACGCTTGGCGTCCGGTGGGTCGCGCCTCGGACCGCGCCGTCCGCTGGACCCGCGTCGGCGACGTCGGCGTCGCGGAACTCGCCGCGGGTGAGCGCCGCGTCGCGATGAACTTCATCGGGTTCTTGTCGTCGAACATGGGGCTCGGCGTCACGGCGCGGAACTTCATCCGCCTGTTCGACGACGCCGGCTTCGACCTGCATCTCGTCGATCTGCCGCTCCCGTTCGGTCGTTCGAGGCACGATCTCGGCCAGGGCCACCGCTTCGCGTCCGTGCACGAGCCGTCGCCGCACCGGGTGAACTTCTTCGTGATGAGTCTGCAGGACGTCCGCGACCAGCTCGGTCGTGGTTTCGCCGCGCTGGACCTCACGGGTCGCATCAACGTCGCGCTGCCGTTCTGGGAACTGCCCCGGCTGCCGCCGGCGTGTGTGTCCGTTCTCGACCAGCTCGACGTCGTCCTCGCCGCCAGCGACTTCGTGCGCGACCAGCTGAAGGCCGAGGCGCACTGTCCGCCGGTCGTCGAGATCGGTCACCCGCTCTATCTGCCGCAGGGCGTCGCCGCGGATCGCGCCCGCTTCGGGATTCCGGCGGATCGTGTCGCCTTCCTGGCGAGCTTCGACCTCTCCAGCGACACGGCCCGCAAGAACCCCTTCGCGGCGCTCACGGCCTTCGAACGCGCGTTCTCCGGCGACGATCGGGCGTGTTTCGTCGTCAAGGTGAACAGCCACCGGGAACCGTCCGCGAGGGAGGCGCCGCACCTCGCGCGCCTGGTCGAAGCGGTCTCGCGGGTGCCGAATGCTCGCCTGGTGCACGAAATCCTCGGCTACGCCGACGTGATGAGCCTGTGCGCCAGCTGCGACGCGCTGGTGTCCCTGCACCGTGCGGAGGGTCTCGGCTTGTGCCTCATGGAGGCGATGAGCCTCGGCAAGCCCGTCATCGCGACGGGCTGGTCCGGCAACACGTCGTACGCGAACCAGGACAACAGCTGCCCGGTCGACTTCGACCTCGTGCCCGTGCGTTCGGAGACTCAGGCTGCGTACGACGCGTGCAATCTCGCGCCAGGTTCAGTCTGGGCCGAGCCGGCGATCGAACATGCGGCGCGCTGGATGCGGACCCTCGTCGACGCCCCGGCGCTCCGCGCTCGCATCGGCGCGAAGGCCCGCGCCGACATGATCGCCTACCAGCGCCGCATCGGACTCGGCGAGCTCGTCGCGGCGATCCGCACCGCCGCGGCGCGATGCGGCGTCGCGTTGAACTAGTGCCCCCCTTTGCCGCAAGTGCGGCCGCCGTTACCGTCTTCATTGCCCCGCGAACGAGAGTCCCCGATCCGAGGCGCCGCTGCCGAGTCCGTGCGCATCCTCCATGTCAGTACGTTCGCCCTGCCCGAGACGGTGGGCGGTACGCAGGTCCTGCTTTCCTCGCTTTCGCGGACGCAGCGGCATCGCGGCCACGAGGTCGTCATCCTCCGCCACGACAGCGATCCCGCTCGCGAAGAGTACGGCGTCACGACTGCCGACCTCGACGGGATCGAAGTCCTCTCGCTGAGCTACCGCTTCGGTGACTGCCGCGACTTCCGCGGCATCTACCGGAACGACCGCGTCGACGAGATCTTCGGCGAGATCCTCGATCGTGTTCGACCGGACGTCGTGCACGTCCATCACCTCACGTGTCTGTCGACGGGGATCCTCGCGAAGACGCGCGATCGCGGCGTGCCCACCGTGCTGACGTTGTTCGACTTCTGGCTCGGCTGCCCGCGAGGTCAGCGCATCCAGGACGACCTCACGCTGTGCCGCACGATAGACCGCGATCAGTGCATCAAGTGCTGCGCGCGCCTTTGGCCCGATTTCCTCTCGCCGACCGACCCGGCGCCGATTCTCGAATACGACCGGTGGATCCGCGCCCTCTTGCAGGACGTGGACGTGATCACGACGCCGTCGCGCAGCACGCGCGACGAGTACCTGGCGTGGGGACTCGATCGCCCGGACATGCTCGTGGTCGAACCCGGTCTCGACCACGAACGGTTCCCGCCACGGACGGAGCGCTCCCGCGAACCGTTCCGGCTCGCGTTCGTCGGCACGGTCATTCCGTCCAAGGGTGTGCACGTCGCGGTCGAAGCGGTGCAACGACTCGACCCGGAGCGCTTCACCCTCGACGTGCACGGCGACGAGCCGCGGTGGCACTCGGACCACGGCTACGGCGCCCGCCTGCGGGCCGCGCACCGCGGCACCCATCGCATCCGCTTCCACGGTCGCTACGACAACCACGACCTCCCTCGGATCCTGGCGGACGTGGATGCACTGATCGTCCCGAGTCTCTGGCACGAGACCTACTGCCTGACGATCCGCGAAGGGTTCCTGGCCGGACTCCCCGTGATCGTGTCCCGCCTCGGCGCGATGGCGGAGGGCGTCGTCGACGGCGAGACCGGGCTGTTGTTCACGCCCGGCGACGCGGGCGATCTCGCGGGCCAGATCCAGCGTCTGTGCGACGACCGCGTTCTCTATCGGCGACTCTCGACGTCGCACAAAGCGGTGCCGACCACGGCACGGATGACCGACGCGCTGTTGGCCGTCTACGGGAACGCGAAGGCGGTGCGCTGATGACCACGAGCGGCGAGGAGCTGCGGCAGCTTGCCGCCCGGTTCGCGGGCGCCAACGTGCTCGTGACCGGCGCGTTCGGCTTCCTGGGCTCGCACGTGGCGCGCGCCCTGGTGTACGGCGGCGCGAACGTCGTGGCGTTCGATTGCGACACGTCGCCCCAGCGGTCGTCGCAGATCAACCTGATCCCTGGCCTGCGCGAGTCCCTCCGCATCGAGTCTGGCAGTGTCATCGATCCGCCCGTGCTCCGGCGTGTGTGTTCGGAGACTCGCTTCGACCACGTCTTCCACTTCGCGGCCTTCTCGTCGGCGATCGAGACCGCGGCGGCCAATCCGACCGAGACGCTGATCGTGAACTCGACCGGCGTCGTGCACTTGCTCGCCGCAGTCGCGGAGACTGGCCAGAGCCTCCGCAGTTTCGTACACGCGTCCACGGACAAGGTGTACGGCGACCATGGAGGCACGCCGTACCGCGAAGCCCAGCACGTCTATCGCTGTGAAGGCGCGTACGAGGCGTCGAAACTCGCCGCCGACGTCTTTGCGCGGAGCTGGACCCGCTGCCACGAGGTGCCGGTGGCAGTGCTGCGTTTGTGCAACGTGTTCGGCCCGTACGACGTCGGGGGCATCCGTTCCCGCCTCGTGCCGCGCGCCATGGCCGCGATCTTCCGCGATCACCTGCCTCCGGTCGTCTACGAGGGGAGCGCGCAGCATCGCCGCGACTACCTGTACGTCGACGACTGTTGTCGTGCGATCCTGGGAGTTGCGTCCCACGATCTGCGAGGCGCCTTGGAGCCGGGCGGCGCGGTGTTCAACGTGCCAGGTCAGGCGAACCTCACGACGGCGGAGATGTGCAGCGCGGTGATCGAAGCGGCAGCGAGCGTTCTCGACGACGTGGGTGATCCGCTCTCGGCTCGGCGCGTGCGGGACGCGGGCTACTCGATCAGGCCGCCGACGCGCTCCGACGTGCCGGTCATCCCGCTGCAGCGCACCTGTGGTGAGCGGCTGACCGCGGCGACAGGCTTCCGGCCGATGGTGTCGATGACGGACGGCCTCCTGCGCACCGCTGCTTCGTACGAGGGGCTCTGGGCGACACGCGGTTCGGTTCAGGACTTCGACGCGCAGAACGGCTGATACACGCCTTCTTCGACGTGACCGGCCCGGCTGTGGACCCGGACCGACACGCGGTGGTCGCCGGCCGGGATCGGCTCGGGACACACGAAACGGAAGCCGCTCTCGCCGTTGCCTTGGTACCCGGGATGCGCAGCGGCCACGTCGGGGCGCGCGTGTCCGTGCTCGGCAAAACCCAGATGCGCGCCGTCGAGGAGCAGTTCCACCATGGCGACACCGTGTCGGTCGATGGCCCACCCCGCGATCTCGAGCCTCGCCGCGGGCACCGTCGTCGGAGCGGGGCACTCGATGAACGAGAGGCTGGTCCTCTGCGCGTTGCGGACGAACACCTCGGCGCGCGGCTGGAACTTCGCGAAGATGAAGCAGTCCCGGCAGCCCGGCGGGGGATCGCCAGCGAGAAAGGACCGCCGCAGATCGCGCAGCCGCACTCCGTTCCAGATGTCCTCGATCGATTCTTCGTCGAGGTTGCCGACGAGCGGGCTGTTGTGGCAACAGACACGCACGCTCCCTTCGTTCTCGACGTAGAGCCCGGTCCACGGCCTCTGGCACGCGCGGACGATGGCCGGCAGGTGGTCCGGCAGGCCGGCCAGCTGCGGGATGGTTGCCCGTCCGTCGCCGTCGCCGCCAGTTGCGATCGGTGCCGTGGTCGCTGCTGTCGAGTCGTCGGGCGCGGCCGATGCCGAAGCCGTTGCTTCGTGGCGGCGTGGATCGCCCGCGTCCGGGGCGGTCCCTGGCGACCGGGGATCGCGCGAGGGCTCGGCGGCCCGCTCTCGATCGGCGGCTTCGGGGGCGGGCGGTGTCGCGGCGACGGAATCGATCGGTGCGTCGCCCAGGTCGAAGACGTGGTTGTCGAAACACACCCCCCGCGCCCTGGCTCGCCGTGTGGCTTCGAGGACCGCGTTGCGCGTGCGTTCGGGATGGTGCATCAGCGCCTGGTCGGCCAACGCGGCGTCGAAGATCACCGTGTTGTGCGCGACGACGTGCGGGACGCCGAGGTCGGCGGCCAGGTCGATCAGCTGCGGCAACTCGTCCACGGTGTCGCGCATGAAGTTGCAGGAGAAGCCGACCTTCGGCAGCGAGCTGCCCTTCTCCACCTTGACCGCGTTCAGCGTCCGGATCCCTTCGAGCACGCGCTCCCACTTCGCGCCGGCACGAACGCGCTCGAAGGTCTCCTTCGTGCCGCCATCCATGGAGAAGTGCAGCGCGGTCAGGCGGTTGTCGACCAACATCTCCGCATTGCGGCGCGTCATCAGCGTGCCGTTCGTGTTGATCACCACGTGGCATGGCTGATCGCGCAGCAGGGCCAGGATCGCCGGCAGGTCGGGGCTCAGCAGGGGCTCGCCCGAGCCGGTGAGCGAGAGCCATTGCCACTCCGGGACCATGGGCAGCAGCTTGCGGAATCGCTCGAGTGCCCGCTGCGGCAGTTTGCGGTCCATCAGCGGGACCAGGCCGTGGTCGCGCTCGATCGTGGCGTTGCACTGGATGCAACGAAGGTTGCACCGGTGTTCGGCGCTGAACTGGATCTCGAACGGGTGGGAGGCGACGACGACGCGACCCTCGAGGATCTCCTTCAGCACGAGGTGCTGGTTCAGGACCATCGCGTCCGGCGTGCCCATGGCGACGAACATAGCAGACTGGTCGGGCCGACCGACGCCGCGGCGCTCGCCGCGGACGACCCTCGGGGAGGGTGGGCCCACTGGGCGATCGCCGCCTTTCGACTAGCATCGTCGCGCCCGACGAGCGCCGTGCGACCAGTGACCTCACCGAACAGCCACGACACGGACGTTCTCATCCTCGGCTCCGGTCTGGCGGGATCGGTCGCCGGCCTGTGCCTCGCGCGTCAAGGCCTGCGCGTCGTCATCGTCGACCAGGGCACGCACCCCCGCTTCGCGCTCGGTGAATCGACGACGACACCGTCTTCGCTCTGGCTCCGGTTCCTCGCGAGCAAGTTCGACGCGCCCGAGCTGCTCAACGTCGCCTCGTCCCTCGCGGTCCAACGGAACGTCGCGCCCACGTCGGGCATCAAGGACAACTTCGGCTTCCTGTACCACGTCCCAGGCGCTGCCCGGCCGGCGCGCGCCTGGCAGGCCGTGCTGCCGCACGCGTCCTTCTCGGAGATGTCGCGCGACCGTGACGACGCGTACTCCGAAATGCACTACTTCCGGCAGGACATCGACGCGTACCTGTGGTCGTCGGCGTTGGCGGCGGGGGCGGAAGGCCGTTCGGCGACGAACACCGTCGACATCGACTTCGACGACGACGGGGTGACGGTCGTCACCGCGAAGGGAGAACGGCTGCGTGCGAAGTTCGTCGTCGATGCGAGTGGCTACCGATCCGTCTTGGCTGACAAGCTCGGCTTGCGCGAAACGCCCACGCGCTTGCGCACGAACTCGCGAACGCTGTTCACCCACATGGTCGGGGTCGGCAAGTACGAGGACCTGAACCTCGTTCCGCCGACGATGTCCGCATGGAGTCGCGGGACGCTTCACCACATCTTCGCGGGCGGATGGATGTGGGTGATTCCCTTCGGCAACCACCCGGGCTCGAAGAACCCGTTGTGCAGCGTCGGTCTCAGTCTCGACAACCGGTATTCACCGCCGCCCAAGGGCCAGTCCCCCGACGAGGTGTGGCAGGCGTTTCTCGCGCGCCATCCGTCGATCGCTCCGCAGTTCGCGAACGCGCGAGTCGTACGGCCCTGGGTGACGACCGATCGCGTCCAGTACTCCAGCGTGCGGTGCGTCGGTCATCGCTACTGGATGACGTCGCACGCCGCGGCCACGGTCGATGCTCTGTACTCGTTCGGCAACATCAACACGTTCCAGACCGTCGCCTGCGGAGTGGACCTCGTGCTGCGCGCGTTCCGCGACGGCAACTTCGACCCGGTGCGTTTCGAACCGCTGCAACGATTGACGGACAACGCGCTGCGCTTCCAGGATCGCATCGTCTACGGCAACTACGTGGCGATGCGCGACCCGCGCCTGCTGCAGGTGTGGATCGGTCTCTGGGCCTACACGGACACGGGGCGGATTCGTCAGATCCTGCCGTTCCTCGTCGAGTACGCACGGACCGGTGATCGACGGCGCCTCGACGCCTGCCTGGAGGCGCCCGACGAGGTGTTGACCGGTTTCGGGCACAACACCGGGCTCGAACCGACCCGCAAGGTGCTCGACATGCTCGATGGCTGGTGCGACCTCATGCAGGATTTCGAAGAAGGGCGCGCCGATGCAGACACGACGCTCGCGCGCCTCGAAGCGTCGGTGCAGAGCGACCCGCGCTTCGGCGTCGATCTCCGGACGATGGGGCAGATCCTCTCCGAGCTCCCCTGGCGGTATCGAGCCCTGCGCGAGCACGACCTGCGCCTCTACGCGGCGTCGTTCCTGACCACGCAAGAGATGAACGGCCTCGGCATCGCCGATCCCCGCTGAGCAGCGCCGCGGTGCCCTCGCGGTCACCGCCGCATCCAGCGATCGACGAGACCGAGAGTCCACCCGCCGAGTCCGCTGCGCAATCGCGCGGCATTGCCACCGAGGTAGGTACCGACTTCGGTCCAGAACGCGAAGCCGCGCGCCCATCTCTCGAGCCGGCGTCGCTCCGCCGGAGGCAGACCCAGCGCGGCCAGTCGTTCGCTGTGAACGCGTCTCGTGTCTCCGATGCTGCGCACGCAGGCCCTCAGCGTCGGGAGGACGCGAATGCCGAAGTGCTCGGCGAGCACGATGTGATCGGCGTACGTGCGGCGTCCTTCGTCGCGCGGCGTGCGGTCGTGGCTGTGTATCACGACGCTGTCCGCGCAGAACGCGATCCGGTGGCCCGCTTCGATCACGCGCTTGCCGAACACGACGTCCTCTCCGGAACTGCATGGACCGAAGCGGAAGCGCTCCCACGTGGACCGCCGGACGCAGCCCGACACGTTGTCGTAGGCGCAGCGAGCGAGCCGTTCCGCGGGCGGCAGTTCGTCGAGTGAATTTGCCGGGGCGAGCTGCTGCACGGCGGATGCTGCTCGCCCCGCGGCCCATGCACGCAGCCGGTCGGCAACCAGGGGATTGCAGTCGTCGCGAGGCACCTGGCGACTGTAGGCGGCGACGACCGACGGATCGTCGAACGCGGCGGCGAGGTGCGCGAGCCATCGTTCGTCCGCGGGAACCGCATCTTGCGTCATGAGGACCACGAGTTCGCCGGTCGCGCGCGCGAGACCGCGGTCGCGAGTGCTGCCGTGGTCGAATTCGCGCCGGTCGATGCGTTCGACGCGGAAGCCGTGGCGCTCGAGGCAAGCGACCGTGCCGTCGCGCGAACCGCTGTCGATGGCGAGGCGCTCGAGCTCGAAGTCGTGTCGCTGGCGGTCGATCGCGTCGAGCGCGCGTTCGAGCAATGGCATGCCATCGAGCGTCGGTAGGAACAGGCTGACGCGCATCGGAACGTCGAGAGGATATCGTGGGTGCGCGGCGCCGCCGGTGTCGCCCATCCACCCGTTGCATGGGCGTTTCGGTGCTCGTGCGTCGTCGACCACGTGCCGCTACACTGCTCGGCCACCCACGAGGCAGCGAAGGCAATGGCGAAGATCACCATGACGAAGAGCGGGCTGTCCGTGCCCGCGAACCCGACCATCCCGTTCATCGAAGGCGACGGCACCGGCCCCGACATCTGGCGCGCCAGCGTGCGTGTGATGGACGCGGCCGTGGCGAAGGCGTACGGCGGCAAGAGGAAGATCGAGTGGATGCCCGTTCTCGCCGGCGAGAGCGCGTTCGAGAAGACGAAGAACTGGCTTCCCGACGAGACGGTCGCCGCCTTCCGCGACTACCTGGTCGGCATCAAGGGGCCGCTGACGACGCCGGTCGGCGGCGGCATCCGGAGCCTCAACGTCGCGCTGCGGCAGATGCTCGACCTCTACGTCTGCCTGCGACCGGTGCGCTGGTTCAGGGGTGTGCCGTCGCCGGTGAAGGAGCCGCACAAGACCGACATGGTGATCTTCCGTGAGAACACGGAGGACATCTACGCGGGCATCGAGTTCCAGGAGGGAACCGACGAGTGCAAGAAGTTCCGGTCGCTGCTGCACGAGCACTTCCCGAAGCAGTTCGGCAAGGTCCGCTTCCCCGAGACAACGGGCTTCGGCATCAAGCCGGTCTCGCGCGAAGGCACCGAACGCCTCGTCCGCGCGACGATCGACTACGCGATCGCGAACGGTCGCGACTCGGTGACGCTCGTGCACAAGGGCAACATCATGAAGTTCACCGAGGGCGCGTTCCGCGACTGGGGCTACGCACTCGCGAAGAAGGAGTACGGCGCCAAGGACCTCGATGGCGGCCCGTGGCAGGTGATCGAGAAGGGCGGCAAGAAGATCGTCGTGAAGGACGTGATCGCCGACGCCTTCCTGCAGCAGATCCTGTTGCGTCCCGCGGAGTACTCGGTCATCGCGACGCTCAACCTGAACGGCGACTACATCAGCGACGCGCTCGCCGCGCAGGTGGGCGGCATCGGCATCGCACCCGGTGGCAACATCAACTACGTCACCGGCCACGCGGTGTTCGAGGCGACGCACGGCACCGCGCCGAAGTACGCCAACCAGGACAAGGTGAACCCCGGCTCGGTCATCCTGAGCGGCGAGATGATGTTCCGCTACATGGGCTGGAACGAGGCCGCCGACCTGATCGTGAAGGGAATGGACGGCGCCATCGGCAAGAAGCAGGTGACGTACGACTTCGCGCGTCTCATGGACGGCGTGAAGGAGATCAAGTGCTCGCAGTTCGGCGACGCGATCATCGCGTCGATGTGAACGCGACCTCGCGCGGGCCGGCGAGCTGCCGGCCCGATCGCCGGGATCCCCGAGGATCCTGAATCACGTCGGCGCGCACCGTTGTCCTGGTGTCCGTGATGAGCAGCCCCCTCGACGCCGACGGACTCGAGCAGGTCATGCGCCACGAGCGCGGCCTGCGGCGGCTGGCGGCGGAACTGCTCGCCGATCCCGCGGACGTCGACGATGCGGTGCAGCATGCGTTGACCCAGGCTGCGCTCGGCCGACGCCGCGCCGGGACGCCGCTGCTGCCGTTCCTGCGCACGGTCCTGCGCCGGCACGCGAGCAACCTGCGCAAGCTCGCCCGGCGTCGCCGATCGCACGAGGCCGACGTGGCTGCGCGACCGGATCCACCCACGCCCGAGGACTTCGTCGCGCGCGAGCAGCTCCGCCGCCGCGTTGCCGATGCCGTGCACGCGCTGCCGGAACCCTACCGGGTCACTGTCCGGCTGCGGTGGTTCGAGGACCTCGACAACGAGGCCGTCGCGGCGCGGACGGGAGTGCCCGTCGCGACCGTTCGCACGCGCCTGCACCGTGCGCACACCATGCTCGCCGAGCGGCTCGATCGCGAGTACGGCAGTCGCCGCGCGTGGGCTCCGTTGGCGCTGCCGCTCGGCGGTGCGGTCGGTGCGACCGCGGTCACCGTCGCCTCCGGAATCGCCATGAAGAAGACGCTGCTCGCCCTCGCCGTCCTGGTGCCGATCGTGTTCGCGTTCTCCCTCCGGCCGGGCGCCGTCGCGGTGCCGGTCGACACTTCGGCGAGCGAGCCGTCGCTCGTGGTCGCGAGCGGGGAAGCGGCGGCAGGCGCGTCCGAGCGACAGGCGGCAGCGGTCGGCAAGGCTCCGGCCGCGGCGCCATCGCGGCTCGTCGTTCGCTTCGCCGACGGCCGCCCGGCCGGCGGTCTCGACGTCTGGTGGTGCGCCGACGATGCGTCGCGTCCGGTGTGGACGCGCCGCGTCGATCCGACCCGCGATCGCGAGATCGCGCCCGGCGCGGCCGCCGAGTTCGGCGTCATGCCACCCGACTTCGCGATGACCGACGGCGACGGCGGCGTGTTGCTGCCCGCGGAGCGGTCGGAGGCCGCGGTGGTCTGCGTGCGTTTCGCGGCGGACCAGTGCTTCGCCGCACCCCGCCCGTCCGACGGGAGCCCGTTCGTTCTGCCGGCCCTCGGCGAAGTCGAAGTCGCGGTGCGCGGTGCGCCCGCGGGCAGCCGTTGGTCCGTGATCGCGACGCCGGCCGTGAAGGAGCCGGACGGTGGCACGTCGGGCTACGGGGGGCTGCGTCAGAACTTGGATGGGCCGACGGCCGGTGTGGTGTGTCGCCGCGAACACGAGTTCGTCGTCGACGCCGCCGATCGCCTTCGTGTGCTCGTACCGCTCGGCGTCTTCGCGACGTTCGCGATCGAGGGGCACGGCTTCGAGGTCCGGATCCCGGGCGGCGACGGACCGTCGCGGACCGTGGAGGCGCCCGCGCTGGTCGAGGCCGGATTCGTGCGGCCGCTCGCGGTGCTCCGCGCGGTCGTGCAGGACGACGACGGGCGCGAAGTCGACGTCTCGGGCCGCTGCTGGCTTCGCGCCGACCGGACAACCGGCGTGCACGTCGCGACCGGGCCGGAGCCCGACACGTCGTGGTCGGAACAACAGCAGTCGCTCGCCGCGGGCAGCGTGACGTTCGATCGCGTCCCGCTGCGCGAAGGTGGGTCCTACGAACTGACGATCCTGTTCGACGACGACACCTGGCTCGGGCGATGCATCCGCTTCGCGCCGGTCGGCGGAGTGCACCGCGTCGTGTTCCGTCGCGACGAGGCGCTGAGGCCGATGATCTGGTCGCTCGGCGACCTCCCCGCGGAGACGGACGTGAGCGTCGCGATCGAGACCGCCGAAGGCACTCTCGAAGGCGTGCAGCCGCGCAGGATGCTCTACAGCGCCACGGTGCCGATGTTCGCCCGGCGCGGGAACCGGATCGGGCTCGCGATGATGCCGCGCGACTGGCGTGCGGCGTGGATCGTCGCCGCGAACGGGCGCGTCGGTTCCGTGGCTCGCGGCGCGGATGCGGAGAGTGTCGTCGCGTGGCTGCCGTCCGCACAGCCGCGCACCGTCGACGTCGCGCAGCTCTACCGTGACCACGGCGACCGCGAACTCATGGCGGCGTGGCTCCAGGTCGAACTGCCCCTCTCGGACGGCAAGACCGTGTGGTGGCTCGTCGCGACGCACCGCCGGTTCCACCGCAGCGAAGCGCCGCCGCCCGTCTGGCGCGACCTCCTGCTACCGGCGGCGGCGCGGTGTCGGCTCCTGTTGCACGCCGGCGACGATCCCGAGACGGGCTTTGGCCCGCCGGTCGAGATCCCGCTCTGACGCGATCACAAGCCGACGGTGAGCGCCACGCCGTTCGAAGTGATCAGGCCATTCGTGTTCGCGCCGGGCGCGAACGCCAGTGTCTGCGTCGTCACAGCCAGCCCCATCCACGTCGGGTCGTTCGGGATCGTCCAGACGTCGACGCCGGTGCCCGCATTCGCGATCACGACGTGCAGGAGTTCGGTGCCCGAGTAGAGGAAGCAGCCCGGCATGTTCGCGATCGAGAGTTCGATGCCCGGGTCGTAGCGCGTCACGCTGATGATCTGGATGCCGAGGGCGCTTGCCGGCGTGAAGTTCGTCGTCGTCAGCGTCATCGACTGACCGAGCTGCGGCAGCGACGTCGTGAGGGTGAGAGGCGGCGTGTTGTCGGCGCCGGTGTGCAGTCCGCCGGCCAGTGCCGCGGAGAGATTCACGCTGCCGAGGTCGTCGTTCGGCGCGGTCGCCGCGAACCCCACGACCCACGCGCTGCCCGACGCGACCATCGTCGACCACACGGTCGTGACGTTGCCGGTCGCGACGTCGAACTGCATCTGCCAGCGGTTCGCCGCCGTCGTGTTGTAGCTGTAGACGTTGTCCCACGTGAGGTAGGCGATCGAGCCGATCTGCTCGAACTTGACCTTGCCGGAGCCGGCCGCGTCCGGGTTGAAGTCGTGCCAGCAACCCCAGCGCGGCTGCGTCGACGCGAGCCACTCGGCCGCCGTCGGCGACCAGTCGTTGCCGTTGCCCGCAGCGGCCGACACGAAGCCGTTCGCGCAGACGACGAGCGAGGTGGTCGTGCCGCCGGGGAAGGGGAACGCACCGCTCAGATTCACGGTGGCCTCCCCGTCGTCGGTCAGCGCGAGCTGCACAGCGGCGCCCGTCGGCGCGACGAACGTGCCGCCGGACGTCACGTCGTAGCGGTTGCCGTTGCGGATCATGCGCATGCCGGAGTTCGCGAGGTCGAAGCCGGCGGCGGTGAAGGACTCGTAGAAGGCCTTCGACAGGTGGTAGCAGCCCGTCCCGAACGGCGCTGTCGCAGCGACGACGCCGCCCGGTCCGGAGACATCGAGGCTGAACGTGCCCGTCGCGCCGTTGTAGCCGCCGACGCGCACGTACCAGGTTCCCGGCGTGATCGCGGCGGAAACCGAGGACTGCACGCTGCACGTGTCGTCGTTGCACGCGGCGCTCGTCAGCGCGCTGCACGAACCCGAGAGGATCTGGATCGTGGTGTCCCACGTCGCGAGGCCGCACGTCTGGATCGTCAGCGTGCCCGCCGTCTGCGTCTGGTACGTGAACCACACGTCCTTCGCGCCAGAGCCGCACGCCCAGGACGGGGACGACGTCAGTGCGCCTACCGTCGTGAACGGGCCGTTGACGCCGTTGGCGAGCGGGATCGCGTTCGCGCAGAGGTCGTTCGGCACCGGGCTCGTCTGGCCCGGGTACGGCAGCGAGTGCTGGTCGCACGCCCAGACGAGGTCCGCCCAGTGCGGCGTGTGGTTGGCGAGGTTGCCGTCGTCGTCGTCCGCGACGAAGACTTCGAGCACCGCCGCCTGCTGGTCGGTCGCGTCGGCGACGATCGAGCCGAGCACGATGTCGTTCGTGATCGCGATCGCCGACGGCCGATTGCCGAGCGTGGTCGCGAGGTGGTCGCGCAGCTTCCACGCGAAACCCATGAACGACTGGCCCTGCGTGTGCACGCCGCCGCTGGCCGGATACTGCGTCGCGTTGTTGCCGTTGCGGATGCCGACGCCCGCGGTCGAGAAGCCGCTGCCGAGGATCGGGCTGTCGGCGAGGTAGAACGCGAGTGTGTCGCCCCATGCCTCGCTGAGCCCGTCTACCTGCGAGATGCCGCCGTAGCGGTCGTCGAGCCCGTGGCCCCACTCGTGCGCGACGATCGTGGAGAAGGCCGTGTTGTTGCAGCCGCCGCCGGTCGCGTAGAAGTTGATCGTGTTGCCGGAGTAGTAGGCGTTGCACGTGTTCGCGATGTTCACCGTCGGCACGACGTTGTCAGCCGTCGCGAGCTGCGGGCTGTTGCCGAGGATCGACCGCGCGAACTCGTTCGTCTTGTCCGTCCACCACGAGACCGTCGTGTGCGCGGCTTCCTCCGCCGATGCGCCCGACGTCAGCAGCTGGATCGTCGTCGCGACGCCCGGGTTGACGGTGAACGAGCCGCCCGGCGCGTTGCCGCCCGACATCGCGGCGTGGTGACGACCGTTCAGGGCGCCGACCGTGATCGTGACCGGTGAAGCGATGTTGATCGTGAACTGACCGTTCTGGTCGGTCGTCACCGTGCCTGCTCCGGGCACGGACAACTCGAGCCCCGGCAGCGGCGCGTTCACGAGTGCGCTGAAGCCGTCGAGTCCGGTGCGCGTCCATCCCTTCACGGTCACGGTCGTGAGAACGGGCAGCACCACCGAATCGGGCGCCGGGCGGATGCGCAGCGGGCAGTCGGCGAGCCCGCACTCGTGTTTGTCGCTCTGGAAGCCGAGCATCGCGGTCGTCTGTGCATCGATGTAGCAGCGGCCGATCGGACCCTGGCCGTCGCGGTCGACGTTGCTGATCGCGATCTCCCACGCGAGCCGCGGCGTCTCGGGTTGCGCACTGTGCACGTCGCCCCAGATCACGAGGCGCGGGGCGGCGACGTTCGCGGGCTGCGGCACTCCGGTCGGCACCAGTGCGAGCGACTGCCAGGCGACGGCGAGCGCGGTCTCTTCGGCGATGGCGGGCGTGACGGCGAAGTCGTCGGGCAGTTGCCACGCCGTGCTCCCGAACATCGGCACGCGTCCGCGCATGTTGACGCGCACGTCGACGCGACCGCCGATCACCGGCACGCCGCGGAAGTACTGGTCGAACACGAACGACCACGTGCGCCCCATCCGGCTGCCGATCACTTCGCGGAACTCCGAGTCGCCGAGTCGCAGCAGATCGGCGCGGTCGCGCATCAGCTGGTGGGCGTGGCGGCGCGCTTCTTCGATCGTGTTCGTCCGCCAGTCGGCGAGTGCGATGCCACTGCCCCAGATCGCGCGCGGCGTGCCCGTCGCGGCGCACCACTCGACCGCCCAGGCGCCGCCGTCCTGCGCGAGGAACTCCTGCCACGGCGCGCCTTGGTAGAACGCCGCCAGCTGGTTCTGTGCTGGAGACCGACCCTTCGAAGCGGGGTCCTGGGCCGACGTGAGGGCCGACAGGGCGAGCAACGAGACGAGAGCGAACGACGTCGTGACGGCGTGGGCCATGGTGCGTAGGGCGGCGCCGCTCGGGGGGTGCGTCGGCGCGGTGCGGTGGGGACGAGGACCGAGATGTGCGTCGGACGTTGGAAGTTTGCCGCAGGTGCCGTGCGGTCGGGGAAATCGTGCGGGTCACGACACGCGAGGTAGCCTGCGAGCATGGGTCGCCGCGCCGTCGCCTCGTTCGCATCGCTGCTGGTCGTGATGGCGATCGCGGCATGCGGCACATCGCCGCCGCCCGCGGCCGACGCCACCGGTGGGCTGCGCGCCGCGTATTCGGGGCCACGTGCGACGTGGCCTGCGCCGACCATCGATCCCGGCGTCGCGTTCGTCGAACTCGGCCGCCTCGAGCGCCCCGCACCTCCCGCGGACCCGCGTCGCGCCGCGCGGGTGGAACTCGGCCGGACGTTGTTCTTCGACGCGCGGCTGTCCGGTCCCGGCCAGATGGCGTGTGCGTCGTGCCACGACGCCGAACTCGGCTGGGGCGACGGGCGTGCGACCAGCTTCGGGCACGGCTTCCAGCCGCTCGCGCGCAACGCACCGTCGATCCTGAACGCGGGGCTCGCCACGCACTTCTTCTGGGACGGCCGCGCGCAGAGTCTCGAGGATCAGGCTCTCGCGGTGTTCGAGAACCAGAGCGAGATGCACGCGAGCACGGGGCATGTCGTCGCGACGTTGCAGCGCAGCGCCGGCTATCGCGAACGCTTCGCCGCGGCGTTCGGCGATCCCGAGCCCACGATCGAGCACACGCTGGCGGCGATCGCGGACTTCGAGCGCACGATCGCGAGCGACGGCTCGAGCGACTTCGATCGTTTCCTCGCGGGTGACCGCGGCGCGCTCTCCGACGCGGCTGTACGCGGGCTCCACCTGTTCCGCACGAAGGCGCGCTGCGCGAACTGCCACCACGGCCCGCTCTTGTCCGACGGCGGCTTCCACGACGTCGGGCTGTCCTTCTACGGGCGGAAGCTGCAGGACCTCGGGCGCTACGCAGTGACGAAGGACCCCGCGGACGTCGGTCGCTTCAAGACGCCGTCGCTGCGCAACGTCGTGCGCAACGCGCCCTACATGCACAATGGGCTCTTCGACCTCGACGGCGTGATCAACATGTACTCGGCCGGGATGGCGACGCCGAAGCGCAAGCCGGAACAGGCGAACGATCCGCTGTTCCCGACGAAGTCCCCGCTGCTGCGCGAGCTGGGGTTGTCGTCCGACGAGAAGGCCGACTTGCGGGCCTTCCTCGAGTCGTTGACGGAGCGGCGGCGGCGCGTGCGCCCGCCGGAGATGCCCGCGCTCGGCGAGAGCGCGCGCTGAACGGCGTCAGGCCTTGATGTGCGCCGACACGAGCTTGGTCATCTCGAACATCGTGACCTTGCTCTTGCCGCCGAACACCGCCTTCAACGCGGCGTCGGCGTTGATGTCGGTCTTGACCTTCGTGTCCTGCAGACCGTTCTTCTTGATGTACTCCCACAGCTTCTTGGTGATCTCGCTGCGGGGCATCGGCTTGTCGCCGACGACCGCGGCCAGCACCGCATCGGGCTGAACGGGCTTCATCAACGCGGGGTTGGGCTTCTTCGTCTTCTTCGGGCTGTCGGCGCTCATTTCGAGTCGATGGGTTTGACGTGAAACCGGGCCAGGAGTCGCTCCCGTTCCGGTGCCGGGAACAGTCGCGCCCCGGCCGTCATTCGTCCACTGCCACGTCGACAAAGCCCAGCCGCGCGCGATCAGCGGCCGCGGAACATGCGCGACCAGCGCTTCACGCGGGTCTCGATTCCCGGATCGTCGATTCTCGATGCGGCGCGCAGCACGCCGAGGCCGTCGACGAACAGGATCCACGGGTACGGACCGGCGAACGGCTCCCCGACGTCGTGGTCGACCATCGGAGGCGGCGGACCGTCCTTCGGTTGCAACGAGCGGGATGCCGTCGACCGGTCGGCCGCGGAGATCGCGCGCGGCACCGCGACGATCCAGTTCTGCGGGTGTTCGTGGGCGGCGCCGCGGATCGCGTCCACGACCGGCACGGCGCGTGACAGGGACGAAACCGGAGATGCGTTCTCGTCGGCCTGTTTCGGCAGCCACAGGACGAATGTGCCGTTCGGCCCGGCCGCGACGCCCTTCACGGGGAGGCGCAGGAGATCGTCGAGCGTGCCGTTCGGCTGTCGCGCGAGATCGAGGCCCGGCAGGGAGCCCGCGCCGTCGAGTCGCTGGACTGTCGGCTGCTGTACGCGGATCGCGCCGGCGCTCATCGCGAAACCGATGTTGCCTTCGATCGGCGCGCCGTCGTGCATCGCGTAGTCGATCGACTCCTCGCCGTCGATCAGCACGGTGACGCGCGGCCCGTCGATCCTCAGTTCGTAGTCGAACCAGGTGTGGTCCTTCGCGAGTTCGAGCGCGCGCTCCACGCGGGTGCCGGGCATCTGCCCGTCGCGCTCCCACAGCCCCGAGAGCCGCAACGCCAGGACGTTGCCGTTCTGCCGCGTCTCGGACTTGCCGATCGCGTACGATCGGTCGCCCGCCGAGAACAGGAGGCGCAGGTCGCGATCGGCGCGCTGGTGGCCGAACACGAGGCAGCCGTCGACGTACGACGTCGTGAAGTGCACCCGGCCGCGCAGCACGTAGCGTCCTGGGCGCTGCCACGCGACGGTGTGCACGAAGGCATCGCGGTCGTGGGCCTCGCGGTCGAGCGTGCCCGTGCCGTCGCGCGGACGTTCGCGGCCGACGTGCAGGTCGCCTTCGGCCGTCGCGTACCAGAGTCCCTTCTGGCGCCGCTCCTGGAAGCCGGTGAGGTCGCTCTCGGTGAACCCGTGGTCGCCGATGTGCCGCAGCGGCGACGGGATCGAACGTCGTTCGCGCGGCGGCAGGAGTGGCAGACCGCACAGGCGAGCGAGTTCGTCGCGTTCGGCCGCGCACGCCGCGGCTGCGGCCGGTGTGCCCGCCGCGTCGAGCATGCCGACACGCGCGGTCAGCGCTTCGACGAGGGCGGCCAGCGCCTTCGGGCATCCGGCGATCGCCGACGGCGTTCCGTCGAGCGTCGTGAATCGCCGGCCGGCGAGCGATGCGAATGCCGCGGCGGCGTCGTTCGCCTTCGTCGCGACGAGAGCCGACAGCAGCGCGCGGCTCGTCTCGAGGCGCCAGCCGTCGACCACGAGCGACCACACACCCGCGGCCACCGCGCCGTCGAAGTCGCCGGCTTCGTGCAGCAGCAGGGTCGCGGCCGCTGCGTGGTCCTGGCCGAACCAAGGCTCGGCGCGGTGGCGGGCCCACGACCAGGTTGGCGGGTCGAGTTCGAGCGGTTTCGCTTCGTGGCCGGCCGTGCCGCGGTACTTCGCGACCCACTCGTTGCCGGTGCGCTTGTCCTGATTCCAGTCGTAGCAGCCGCGGAGGAACGTGTTCCAGTCCGCGACGAGATCCGCGAACGCAGCGGGCCGGCCCTGCTTGCCGTCGCAGAAGGTCTTCGTGAAGTAGGCGATCGGGTCCTTCTGACCCGCGCGCGCGTTCCGTTCGAACGCCGGCAGCGCGTCGCGATAGCGCGGCGCACCGGGCGGGAACGATCGCAGGAACGCGTAGAGCGAGTAACCGGCGACGTAGTTGTCGCGGTAGTCCTCGATCGTCCCCGTCAGGAGCTGCCCGAACTTCTCGTCGCCCCCGTAGCCCTTGTAGCAGGCCGTCGCGACCGTGAAGACGTCGAGCGTGTTCTCGAAGAACCCGGTGTCGTCGATCTTCTGGTAGTTCTTGCCCGTCCACTCGGCGTGCCCTTCGCCGTACCAGCCGCCGAGGAAGGGGCGCAGCGTGCCGTCGAAGCGGTGCGTCAGTTCGTGCGTGAGTGTGCGGCCGAGTGCGGCGACGTTGCTCCACGCGAAGCGAATCGTCGTGATGTCGCCGGCCTGGAACCCGCCGGCCCACCAGTACGGCACACCCGCCGCTTCGAGATCGCCGTGCTCGGGCACGATGCGCACGATGCCCTGGCGCTGCTCGAACGGATCCGAGCCGTAGTGCGACACGAGGCGCGCGTGATGCTTCTCGACGGTGCGCGCCGCATCGAGCAGCGTGCCGTGCCCGCACGTCGTTTCGATGCGGTAGCGGACTTCGGGGCTCGTCGCGACGCCGGGATCGCGCCACGACGTGTGCGCCAGCGTGAACGCGGTGGCTTCGGCGGGCGTCAGCTTCTCCAGCTCGGGGACCGTCCACACGCGGCCCTTGCCGAACGCCGCGAAGTGCGTGTCGAGCACGCGCTGCGCTTCGTCCGCGAGCTTGCCGACGTCCACCGGCGGCGGGCCCTTCAGGTCCTTGAAGCGCGACTGTGCGTGCAGGCCGGTGACGATGCGCGCTGCACGGAGCGCGCGGTCCAGCACGACCGCTGCGTCGGCCGCGGGCCCGGTGCCGGGTGTGCCCTTCGCTGCGGGTGTGGGCTTCTGTCGCATCAGCCGGGCGAGCGCCTGCAGCACGACATCGTGGTCCGCGGCGAACGCTGCTTGCACGGTGTCGACGGCGAGCGCGACGCCGCTGACGACACCGGGGGCGCCGCGGCCCGCGGTGAGGATCGCGTCGGCGGCCCATCGCACGAGCAGTGCCTTCGCCGCGTTGCGCGGGCCCGAGGGCTTGTTGCGTTCGACGAAGCGCGCGAGGTCCGCGATCGCCGCGGCTCGTGCCTGCACGAGCGCCTTCGCCAGTTCGATCTGTGCTTCGAGACCGGGCACGGCCGCGACCGCCTTCTTCTGTGCCACGTCGAGCGTGACGCGCCCCTGCGCGTTCGCTGCTGCCCGCACGAAGCGTTCGACGGCGACCGCAAGGAGGTCCGCGTCGTCGCGGCTCGCGAGCATCAGGTCGAACAGGATCGGCGCGGACGACGGATGGAATTCGAGTGCGGCCTGCAGGTGCCCGCGCGCGGCGGCGAAGTCGTCCTTCGCGAGGGCGCTGCGGCCGGCGTCCCAGCGCAGGCGCGCGGGTCCTTCGCTCGGCGCCGCGGTTTCGATCGCGACGTCGAGCGGCATCGGCGACCCCGGCGGGCACTGGGCGGTCGCAGCGTTCGTGAGCGCGAGTACGAGCGCGAGGGAGGACGGGGTCGTCGAAGAGAGCACGTTCACTCCGATCGCAGTTGCCAGAGTGTCCGCCACACGAGGATCACCGCGAATCCGACGAAGCACGCGAAGACACGGATCAGGAAGCTCAGCGGGTTCTCTTCGAAGCACATCGGCGCGACGACGAGCAGCACCAGGAGCGCCCGGATCGTGTTGCGCCGGCGGCCGAACGTCCATGCGATCGGCAGCGCGAGTGGCAGCCCGGCGCAGACGAACGTGACCTGCCGGGCGACGAGGTCGCCGAACGGCGGCACGTCTTCGGGGCGCGAGTAGAGCGGCATCGGATCGAACGTCGTGTAGATCGCCGCGCCGATGGCGGTGAGTCCGATCGCGAACAGCAGCGTGCGGACGAACAGGAGGCCGAAGACCGCGAACTTGGAGAGGAAGCGGACCTCGGGCTCGGTCGATGCGAAGGGGGCGGGGTCCAAGGGCCGCCATGCTACGCGCCGCGCAGGTCCGGTCGCGATCGGGAGCACCAACAAGAAGCCCTGTCGATCCGACCGCGCAATCCGCGGTTCCGATCGCGACGACCCCGTTCGGCTCGGTCTGGCACTCGAGCGAGAACGGACCGGGGCTTCGCAGCGCCGTCGGCTGGTGCAAGCCGAGCAGCGGCCTGTTCGTCGGGATGGCGGGCGGACAGGTCGGCGACAGCGTGCACCGAGCCAGTGCCATCAACCGGAAGTCACCTTGCGTTTCGCGGGCCCTCGTCGTTCCTGGCTGCGTTGTGCCTCCTCGACAGATCTCCCGGATATGCCCGCGGGGACGCGCCTTGCCAGGACCGACGATGACGTCGCGACAACACGAGGCCACTTTCAGTTCACGGCACTGGTTCCAGGCGCCCGTGTCCGACGTCGACCGGACACACGATCGGACCTGAACTCGTGAAGACCTGGGAACCGCCGTTCAGGTTCGAATCGCTGATCCAGGCGGCGGAGTTGATCGCACGCACAGCAGGTTGTGCGGACAGGACCCAGGGTCCTGGTCCGCAACCGGCGCCTGCGCTTCAGCCGCGCGCGGTTGCCGGCTACTGTGCCCGCCCCCCGATGTCCCACAACCCGCCGTTCCGCCGCCTCCTGATCGCCAACCGCGGCGAGATCGCCGTCCGTATCGCGCGTGGCTTGCGCGAGATGGGCATCGAGTCGGTCGCCGTGCACAGCGACATCGATGCGCGCTGTGCGCACGTGCTGGCCGCCGATCACGCGATGGCACTCGGCGGCAATACCGCGGCGGAGAGCTACCTGGACATCGGCAAGATCCTCGCGGCCGCGAAGAAGAGCGGGGCCGAAGCGATCCACCCGGGCTACGGGTTCCTGAGCGAGAACGCGGCGTTCGCGCGCGCGGTGCGCGACGCGGGGCTGGTGTTCGTCGGGCCGACGCCCGAAGCGATGGAGCGGCTCGGCGGCAAGAAGGCCGCGCGCGAAGAGGCGATCGCCGCAGGTGTGCCGGTGATCCCGGGCACCGAACAGGATCTCGGCGACGCGGGGCTGATCGAAGTCGCGAAGAAGATCGGCATGCCCGTGATGGTGAAGGCGAGTGCCGGCGGCGGCGGCCGCGGCATGCGCCTCGTCGAGCGCGAACAGGATCTCGCGGAGGCCCTGCAAGCGGGCCGGCGCGAGGCGAAGGCGTCGTTCGGCGACGACCGCATGATCCTCGAGCGCGCGGTGTTCCCCGCGCGGCACATCGAGATCCAGCTGATCGGCGACAAGCACGGCCACGTGGTGTCGCTGCACGAACGTGAATGCTCGGTGCAACGCCGCCACCAGAAGGTGCTCGAGGAAGCGCCGTCGGCGGTGGTGGACGAAGCGCTGAGGAAGCGCATGGGCGACGCCGCGGTTTCGCTGGCGAAGCGCGTCGGCTACGACAACGCCGGCACCGCCGAGTTCCTGCTCGACCCGCAGGGCAACTTCTACTTCCTCGAGGTGAACACGCGCCTGCAGGTCGAGCATCCGGTGACGGAACTCGTCACCGGCGTCGACCTCGTTCATCTCCAGGTGCACGTCGCGGCGGGCGGGAAACTCGAGCAGCTGCTCGCCGGCAAGGATCTGCGGCCGCGCGGTCATTCGATCGAAGCGCGCATTTGCGCCGAGTCGCCCGAGACCGGTTACATCCCCGCGGCCGGTCTGCTGCGGCTCGTGCGCGAAGCAGAAGGCCCGGGCATCCGCGTCGACAGTGGCGTCTACACCGGCTGGGACGTGCCGCCGTTCTACGACTCGATGCTCGCGAAGCTCATCGTGTGGGCGCCGGACCGTGCGACGGCGTGCGCGCGCCTCAGCCAGGCGCTGCGCGACACCGCGTATCTCGGCATTCCGACGAACGTCGACTTCCTGCGCCGCATCGTCGACGACACCGCGTTCCGCAGCGCGCGCCTGCGCACCGACATGCTGAAGCTGCGGCCCGAACTGGCCGAAGGTCCGAAGGAGCCGCCGGAGGATCTGGCGTTGGCCGCTGCTGTGTTGTGCCAGGCGATGGCGAAGCAGCCGAGCGCATCGAGCGGCGCGGCCAGCGGTGTGGCGGCGGGCAGTGTCGCAGCATGGCAGGACCTGCAGGGCTTCCGCGTCTTCGGAGGTGCGTCGTGAAGACGAGCACGGAATACGTGCGCGACGGCAAGCCGGTCGCGGTCAGTGCCGAGCGCATCGACGGCGATCGTTGGCGCGTGCGTGTCGGCGACAGGATCTACGAGTATCGCGCGCAGGCGCTCGGCGACGGGGGGGTGCGGCTGGCGCCGGTCGGCGAGGAGTTCGACCGTTCGTTCGTCGCGTACGGCGCGGCGGCGGGCAAGGAGTTCATGGTGCGAGTGAACGGCCGCACGCACACGCTCGCAAAGCCCGCGGGACGCAAGGGCGGCGGCGGCGGCGCCGCCGACGGAACGGTGCGCGCGCCGATGACGGGCACGGTGTTGGATGTGCTCTGCAAGGTGGGTGATGTGGTCGCCGCGGACCAGACGCTGGTCGTGGTGTCGGCGATGAAGATGGAGCACAAGCTGATCGCGGGGGTCGCCGGCGTCGTGCAGTCCGTCGCGGCGAAGAAAGGCGGCACGGTGGAGCAGGGCGCGGTGCTCGCGGTGGTCGAACCCGCGAAATCCGACGCCGCGAAGAGCTGAGCGCCGCGTTTCAGGTGTTCGCAGTCCGCCGCACGATCGCACGATCGTGCAGCCGCGAGAGCAGCAACTGCGCGATCACCGCGCCGCACAGCGCCATCGTCATGTCCCACTGCGCGTCCCACGGATCGCCCTGCTGCCCGAGCCACTCGGGTCCGGCGTTCGGATACCAGACCAGCACGACCCCCATCTCGAGCAGTTCGTAGGCAGCGCTGAAGGCGAGGCAGCACGCGGTGACGATCCAGAACAGCGTCGCGCTGCTCTGAATCCCGCGCCTGCGGATCAGCCATTCGCGCAGCACGATCGCGGGCACGAAGCCCTGGAAGAAGTGGCCGATGCGGTCGGTCGGGTTGCGCGCGAGTCCGAGCCACTCGGTCAACGCGACCGGGAACGGCACCTCGGCGAACGTGTAGCGACCGCCGACGCACTGGATCACGAAGAACGACGTGAGCAGGACGTAGGCGAGGTCCGTGAAGCGGAACACGCGCGACCGCACCGCGAACACCGCGAGCACGAGAGCGAGCGGCATCACTTCGAATGCCCACGTCGCGCGGTCTCCTGCGCCCGCGAACGACCACGCGGCGAACGCGACACACCACACGCCGAGAACGGGCAGCAGCGGAGAACGCGCATTCGCGGCGGATCCGGGCATGGCCGGACTCTACCGTTCGCCGGGTTCGCGAGCCGTCGTCGCCGATCGCCTCTCGCTAGGATGCGGCCGTGACCACCACGTCCTCCGCTCGTTCCGTCGACCCCCGATACCCCATCGGCAAGATCGAGCTGCCGGCGCGGCTCGAGCCCGCGGCGCGCGCTGCCGCGATTGCGCGCATCGCCGCCGTGCCCGCGGCCCTCTACGACGCCGTGCGCGGTCTCGATGCGGCACAGCTCGACACGCCGTATCGCGCGGGGGGCTGGACGCTGCGCCAGGTCGTGCACCACGTCGCCGACAGTCACGTGAACGCGTACGTGCGGTGCAAACTCACGCTCACGGAGAAGGCGCCGCCGCCGATCAAGGCGTACGACGAGGCTGCATGGGCGCAGCTCGCCGACGCGAACGGCCCCATCGGCTCGTCGCTGCTCATCGTGCAGTCGATCCACGACCGTTGGGTGCACTGCCTGCGTTCGTTGCCCGAGAAGGCGTTCACGCGGACCTGCGTGCACAGCGAACGCGGCGTGATGACCCTCGACGACCTCGTCGCTCTCTACGCGTGGCACGGCAGCCACCACGTCGCGCACATCACGTCGTTGCGTCTCGCGAAGGGCTGGTGAGGTCGCCGCTGCGCGCGGCCGGCATCACGGCTTGCCGCCGCTGCCCATGGGCGGCAGCGACGAATTGAAGATGTCGCGCCACGCCTTCCAGCCGCCGCTCGGTTGCCGCTTGTAGACGACGAGGCTCTTGCCCTCGTCGTTCACCGGGCCCGGTGCGCCGGGCACCTTCATCGATAGCGCGTACGAGCCGTACGAAACGGCGAGGTCGCCTTCGCCTTCGATGTCGTGCGACTTCAGCGAGAACGACGCGATGGGCGGGAACATGCGCAGCGCGGCTTCGATGGCGGCATGGCCGACGGCCGCCGGTGCATTGGGAGCGAGCAGGATCGCGTCGTCGGTGTAGTAGAGGTCGACGAGCGCCGTGAAGCTGCCCTTGGCGGCGAGCATCGCGAACGAGTCCTCGAGCGAGCGGATCGTCGCGCGGTCGGCGTCGGTGAGCGCGCGCGGCGCCGATTGGCACGCGGCGACGAGGGCCAGGAGCGCGGGAAGGGCGATGCGGCGTGGAGACATGGCAGCGAGCTTCCGTCGCGCCGCTTCGGAAATCCACGCCGTGCGTCCTGCCTTCCGGGCGGGACGCAGCCACGTATGCTCCCGGGCCGGCCGCCGCACGGCAGCCGCATTCCCAGGAGCCCCCGATGCGAATCGTCCCCGTTCTCGTGTTGTCCCTCTTGCTGTCCGGCTTGTCCGCGCAGGACACGGCGAAGGACCTGTTCGACAAGGCCGTCGCCGCGCAGAAGGAGTTGCGTGTCGGCGGTCGCCCCGACCGGAGCAAGGTCGATGCCTTCCAGAAGTCCGTGAAGGACTCGATCGCCGCGAACGCGACGATGCTCGGCGAGGGCGACAACCTCTACTACCGCGCCCGGCTCGAGATCCTCGCCGGCGAACGCGACACGGGCGCCGCGACGTTGAAGGCGTTCCTCGCGACGAAGCCCGACACGGAGAACGGGCACGAAGGCCGCGTGATGGCGGCGCAGATGGCGATGGGGCAGGACGAGGCCGCCGCGCGCGAGATCCTCTCGCAGGTGAAGGCCGACAAGCTGACGGAGCCGACGAAGAAGATGTTCGAAGGCTTGCAGTCGCAGTTCAAAGCCGACGACACGCGCACCGGCCTGACTGGCAAGGCGCTGCCCGCGATCCCCGCGAACAAGGTCCTGAACGCCGCCGCCGACTGGAGCTTCGCGAGCACCAAGGGCAAGGTCGTGCTCGTCGACTTCTGGGCGACGTGGTGCCCGCCGTGCCGCGCCGTGATCCCCGGTCTCGTCGAGATGCAGGAGAAGCACGCGGCCGAAGGCCTGCAGGTCGTCGGCGTGACGCGCTACTACGGCTACGGCATGGACTTCACCGCCGACAGCAAGCTGCCCCACGGCGGCAAGTCGGTCGGCGACCGCGATCCGGCGAAGAAGATCAGCGAGGCCGATGAGTTGAAGGTGAACGAGAATTTCGTCGCCGCCTTCAAGCTCAACTACCCCGTGGTGTTCACGGACACGAGCGTCGCCAAGGATGCGTTCGGCGTGACCGGCATCCCGACGGTGTTCGTCGTCGGTCGCGACGGCAAGGTGGTCGGGAATGTCGTCGGCGGCGGCGAGAAGGCGCACGAAGAGCTGGAGAAGCTCGTCGCGTCCGCGCTCGCCGCGAAGGGTGCGCTCTGATCGAGCCGGACGCGCCGCCTCGCTTCCGCATGGACGAACCGACTCCGGCCGCTGTCGCGAACACCGGCCTCTCCGGGCTCGCGGCGGTGCTTCCCGCGCCGAAGGCGCTGCTCGCGCGGCGGATCGTCGCGTCTGGCCGTACGCCGAACGAGTTCGAGTTCGACCGGCAGGGCCTGCGTCTGTCTCCGGGCGAGGCCGCTGCGCTCGAGCAGTGGCTCGCGACCGGACTGTCGACGCGCGTGCTCGAGCAGGTGCGATCGGAGGACGGCACGGTGAAGCTGCTCGTCGGTCTGCACGACGGAAAGAAGATCGAGAGCGTCGCGATGCCCGTCGGCGCGTGCTGCGTGTCGACGCAGGTGGGCTGCGCGGTCGGGTGTCGTTTCTGCGCGTCGGGCCTGTTCGGCGTCGAGCGCAATCTGTCCACCGACGAGATCGTCGAGCAGGTCGTGCACGCCCGTCGCGTGATGCGCATCGACCGCATCGTGTTCATGGGGATGGGCGAGCCGTCGCACAACCTCGACAACGTGATGGGTGCCGTCGCGCGCATCCGCGACGAGGTGCTGATCTCGCCGCGGCGGCAGACGTTCTCGACCGTCGGCGGCGTGAAGCCGCTCGAACGCATGCGCACTTTCGAGGTGCGGCCGTGTCTCGCGCTGTCGCTGCACGTGGCCGACGATGCCCGCCGTCGCGAACTGCTGCCACGCGCTCACAAGGACCCGCTGGCAGACATCGTCGCCGCGGCCGACGCGTACGGTCGCGATGTCGGCACGCCGGTGCAGTTCGAGTGGACACTGCTCGCCGGGGTCAACGACGGCGACGCCGACATGGACCAGCTGTGTTCGCTGCTGCGGGGCGTTCGCGGCTACGTGAACTTCATCGTCTACAATCGCGTCGACGGCCTGCCGTTCGAGCCGCCGCCGCGCGATCGGATCGTGCAGATCGTGCGCGGCCTCAAGGCGCGCGGCGTCCTCGCCACGATCCGCGATTCGTCGGGGCCCGACGCGCAGGCCGCATGCGGTCAGCTGCGCCTGCGCGACCGCGGCGTCTGAGTCACTTCGTCTCCGCCGCCGCTTCGCTCGCCTGTTCGGGCTTGCTGGCGGTCCGCAGCGCGGCGAGTGCCGGCGGCAGCACCGCATCGCGACCGCGGAAGGCCGCGAAGCGCCGTTCGAGTTCCGCGGCGCCGATCTTCTCCTCGATCGCCTCGCCCTTCGCGCGCAACGCCGTGAGCAGGGCGTCGTGGTAGAGGCCGTCGCCGGCCTTGCGGACCACGAGTCGATCGGCGCCCTTCACCCCGAGCGCGACGCGCGTCAGGTCCTCTTCGCGCACGAACGACCAGTCGTTGTCCCAGAAGAAGCGCAGGGACGCCGCGTCGTGCACGGCGTCCTTCACCTTGGCTCCCTCGATCGCGACCTTGTTCGGATCCGCGGTGGTGTCCATGCGGTCACCGTCCGCGGCGCGGCGCTCGTCGACGGCGACTCGGCGCACCATCTCGCGTGGCGCATTCTCGAGGAAGTACTGCTCGAGCCGCTGCTTCAACCAGGCGTGGTCCGCGGCGGAGCACGGCAGGCGCACCTCGATCCGGCCCGGCTCGATCTGCAAGAGCCGACTCCCCGAGCGGAGGAACTCGCGCAGAGCCTCCTTCGTGTCGTCGTCGAAGCTGCGTACGGTGCCACCTTCGCGGATGGGCTCGCTCATCGCGACCTGGGCGCCGAGTTCGAGGATGGTGTTCAGCTTCTGCGCGAACGCTCTGGCCTCGCGGATGCGCACGAACTGGTGGCCGCACAGCACGCCCTTCTCGTCCGTGAAGAGCGCACCGTTCTCGACGTCGACGTGGTTCGCGAGGGCCTGCACGGGTCCCTTGAGCTTCCCCGCGAGGTCGAAGCTGAAGGGGTAGTTGCACCAGAAGTAGAAGACGCCGCGGTCGCGCACCTTCGCGAGGTCCTCGAGCGCCTTCTCCATCGGCCTGTCGGTGGACCCGCTCCCCGACTCGACGAAGAGGCCGCGGTAGACCAGGTGGATGTCGATGCGGTCCGCCTTCGCGTCGTAGACGACCGTCACGTCCTGCGCATCGAACTCGAGGCAGCCGCCGAGAAGCAGGAAGAGGAGGGCGAGGAGGAGTGATCTCGTGTACATGCGTGAGCCCCTGCGGGCCGCTCATGAGAGCGCGCGCCGAAAGGGCTCACAAGGTGGTCGCGTGGCCCTGTCCGGACCGGATCAGAACGGACGGTCGCCGAGCACGTAGCTCGCGTCGTTCGACACCGAGAACCCGAACGGGTTCAGCGTCGGGTCGAAGCAGGCTGCCTGCTGGTAGATCTTCAGCCCGATGTCGCCGACGACGTACGGGAAGACCAGCGTGAGTTCGCCGTTGCCGGTCGCATCGGTGAGGCCGGCGAACAGCACGTCCGGCGCGACGCGCAGCGCGCAGTCGGTCGGCACGCCGAGCGAGTCGAGGCCGCCGGTGCCGAGCGAGAAGGGCGGGATCGCGGTGACGCTGAGCACGTAGATCGCGAACGAGCTCGGCAGCGCGCGCTCGAGCCGCGTCACGAACGTCGAGCCGAACGCGGCGGTCTCGCCGGAGAGGTTGCCGAACAGCGGGCGCTGGCCGTTGCTGCCGATGCACGCGTTGGTCGACGCCGGCTCCATGCGCGTCGTGGCGCTGACGTAGAGCGGCGTGCAGCCGCCGGTTCGCAGCAGGTAGTCGCCCGTCGTCAGCGTCGTTGCGCCCGCGATCTGCAGGAAGTAGATGCCGGCCCGCTCAATCGTGAAGACGAGGCGTCCGTGCGTCGTGGCACCGCCGCTCGCCGATGCGAGCGACACCGTGCCCGTGCTGTCCCAGAGGCGCAGCGTCGAGCCCGCGAGCGGCGTCCCGTTCGTCGGGTCGCCCTCGGCCATGGCGCCGATCGTGGTCGGGCCGCCGACCGCGAACATCCACCAGTCGATGCCGTTGCCGGTGCTACCCGTGGTGTTGCCCTGCAGGGTGGCGCCGAGGCCGAACACACCCGCCGGCGTGAGCACGTTGTCGTTCGGCTCGGGTGCCTCCGGCAGCGGGGGCGTCACGGGGCATTCGATCACGGCCGTGCGCAGCGAGTAGAAGCCGGTCTTCACGTAGTCCCACGGCGCCGTTCCGACGGCCGCGCTGCCGGCGCGAACGCTGATCGCATACGTGCCGGGCGCGAGGATGCCGGTGTGCGAGAGGGTCGTGACGCGATGGCTGGCCGAGTTCGTCGCGTCGCTCGCGGACAGCGGGCTCCAGGACCCGGGGCTCCCCGTGTAGAAGCGCAGCCCCATGTTGTCGAGCTGTGGCGCCGGGCCGTCGTCCCAGCTCACCGCCTGCACGATGCCCGGCACGGCGAGCGTGAACATCCAGAAGTCCTCGTCACCGCTCGTGAGTTCCCCGACGAGCGTGTCGCCCGGCGTGAAGGTCGACGGAGTCGGCGACGCGGCGTCGTTCGGCTCGGGCCCCTCGCCGGCGCTGATGATCGCCGCGGGCAGCACGTAGAAGTCGAGGTCGTATCCCGCCGGGACGGTGCCCGACTTGATGCCGACGCGCGCGGTGTAGCTGCCCGCGGGCAGTGTGACGCCGCAGTCGGCCAGGGTGCCGACGGCGCCGTCGTTCCACGCGAGGCGCACCGTGCCGGTCGCGTCGTAGATCGCGATCCGGTTGTCGCGGCTCACACCGAGAGAGAGCGTTCCCGACGCGACGGTGTGCACGTGCACCTGGCCGGTTGCCGCGAGGGTGAACGAGTACCAGTCTTCGTCGGCGAGGGACGAGTAGCTGGCAACGACGTGCTGACCGGCCACGATCGGCATCGCCGTCGGGGCAGTGTCGTTCGGCTCGACTTCGTTGACCTTCTGGGCGGCGAGGGAAGTCGCGAGTCCGCACACGAGAGCAGCGGCGGTGGAGAGTCGGGTCAGATGGCGCATGTGAGGGGGAAGGCTCGGGGAAAGTGCGGCCGGGCACGCTTGGGCGACGCCCGGCCCGGGTCCGCAAGGGCGACGTTTCCGGCCGTGGAGCCGGCCATTCCCGGGAATCCGGGCCGGCGAGTCCGCCCGACCCGAACGGAAGCTCGCTGCGCCGGGGCGGCCGAGCGGTTGGCCTGACCACGGTTGCCGCGTCACGCTCGGGCGAGCACGGGGATGGGACGGCGGGCGAGTTGCCCATCCCCCGACCCAGGTCCGACCCATGCGCACCTTCCTTCTCCTGCTCGCCGCCGCGTTCGCGGCACTTCTCCCAGCCCAGGACGACCGCGACCGCACCACGCCGGTGGAGTCGCAGTGGCTGACCTCCCGGACGGAGAACGACTTGTTGGCCCTGCAGGGCGACGGCTGGCGGTTCACCGACATCGAGGTCACCTCGACGTTCCCCCTCTCCTTCGCGGTCGCAATGGTGAAGAACACCGGTGCCTACGCGAAGACGTGGGCCTACCGCAGCGCGGCGACGCCAGCGGACCTGTCGGCACTGGTGGCCCAGGGCATGCGGATCGTCGATCTCCAGCCGTATTCGGCGCTCGCCGGGCTCAGGTTCGCGGCAGTGCTGGTCGCGAATGTCGGAGCCGACGCGAAGACCTGGTGGTGGTGGTACGACCAGACGAGCACGCAGGTCGATGCGAACATCGCAGCCGTCAACGGCCGCCTCACGTCGTTCAAGCGCTACACCGACAACGGTCAGAGCCGGTTCGCGACGGTGGTGGTCTCGAACACCGGATCCGACTATCGCCCCTGGGCCTACCTCTACGCGTCGACGTCGGCCGCTCTCAACCAGTTCGCCGCGCAGAACACCGCGCGTGTCTACGGCATCGAGCGAGTCGCGGACGACAGCTACGACGTGATCCTGATCGACAACCAGCAAGCGCTCGGGCACTGGTTCTACTACGAGCAGTCGACCTTCGCCGCCCAGCAGCTGCTCGAGCAGAACCTCGGGCGCGTCGTGGACGTCTCGGTGTACACGGTCGGCACGTTCCCGCTGCAGTTCACGCGGTGCTGCATCGCGATGCTCGACAAGGCCAACCCGCTCGAGAACACCGCACGGCAGGCGTTCTACGGCGCCGCCTCGGGCGGCCTCGGGCAGTACGGCTTCTTCCTGAAGCAGGTGAACGGACCGGTGCTGGCCCAGATGCGCGCCGACAGCGTGTTCGAGCCGGGCGACACGATGAAGACGCTCTACCACGTGCACGTGATGCGGCGTGTGGCGCAAGGCACCGCATCGTTGAGCACGCTGCACAACAAGCCGACGTCGTGCGGCGTGCCAGGTTCTGGTCAGAGCTACGGCACGTCGCTGACGCAGATGATGACGAACAACGACGACATGGCCACGCTCGCGCTGTCGCAGACGTTCGGCGTCTCGTTCATCCAAGGAACCGCCGATGCGCTCGGGATGACGAGCACCAACATCAACTACACGATCGGCTGCGCCGGGCCGGCGCCGATCAACGAGATGACGCTGCGCGATCTTTCGACGCTGCACGAGCAGGTCGCGAACGGGTATCTCGCCGGCGGTCTGGTCAACGTGCGGCCGACGTTCTACGCGCTGATGCAGGAGAGTCTGGCGTTCCCGACCTGGGGGACGTCGGACCTCGACGATCGCATCGACATCTACGCGCTGGTCACCGGGATGTCGGTGGCTGCCCGAGACGTGTTCAAGAGCAAGCTGAAGATCGCCTACAAGCACGGCGATGCGCTGTGGTTGCAGGGCAGCACGGTGCTCTACGCGTACTCCGAAGGTGGATGGATGTCGGTGCCGTTCCGCGCGAGCAACGGCCTGCTGGCGCCGAAGGAGTACACGTTCGGTGCCTTCGACCACGCGTTCTCAGCCCAACCGACTTCGGGTCGCAACGCGATGTGCAACGCGGAACTCGAACTCGTCTGGGACCGCGTGAAGGCTGCGATGGACACGTGGGACGACTACACGGCCGGCTCGATCACGCCGCTCGGCGGCGCGGGGTGTCCTGGTTCGGCTGGCGTGCCGGTGCAGACCGTGGGCGGGCAGCCGGACCTCGAAGAGACCGTTCTCTACACGATCGAATCGGCGCCCGCGTCGGCGATCGCGATCGCCGTCTTCGGCTTCTCGAGCACGTCGTGGGCCGGCGCGCCGTTGCCCGCGGATCTGGCGCCGATCGGCGCACCGGGGTGCATCCTGCGCACGGAGCCGTCGCTGATGCTGGCCGCCGTGACGGGCGGAACGGGCGTCGCGCGACTGCCGATCGTGATCGGCACGGATCCGGCGACCATCGGCACCGTGTGGTATTCGCAGTTCCTCGTGCTCGATCCGCCGGCGAACGCGTTCGGCGCGACGCTGAGCAACGCGCTGCGCACGCGGGTCGGCGGTTCGGACTGACGCCGGGCCCCGGACGGGGAAGGCGCCGATCGCCGTAACGCGGCGACGGCTTCACCGATGGTTCGATGCCGGCATCGCGCCGGCATCCGGCGATGACGAACCTCTGCAGTGACCGGCGACCGACCTCGAGCCTATCCGTCGTCGTCGCCGAGCAGTTCGGTCAGGCGCGCCATGGCGCGGAACAGCATCGCGCGCACCGCGCCCTCGTTC
>JAEUHQ010000213.1 GCA_016794565.1 Planctomycetota bacterium
GCGAGACACAGTCGGGCTGGTCGCGGGTGATCCTGTTCGTCGGAGACCCCGCGACGACACCAAAGGACGAACTACGCGCGTAGAGGCCCAGGACGGAGCATCTCGGGACGCGGGTTCGATTCCCGCCGCCTCCACCATTCCCCCGCGCGCGCAAGCGCGCGGGGGGAATGCAGGAGGCGCCGCGCATCGGGCGTTCCGCGGCGCGGTGCAAGCACCGCGACGCGAAAGCAGCGATTCCCGTGGCGTTCACTCCCCGGCACCGCGGCCCCTGCACCGCGGCGATCTCGATCCGACGCACCCAGTCTTCCCACGCACGCTCCGTTCGCGCATGATCCGCGCCATGGGAACGGAAGACCCCGGCGAGGCATTCGCCGAAGCCACTCGGATCCTGCTGGCGCGGAAGGTCTCGATGCGCGCGGACCTGCAGCGCCCCCTCCTGGTGCGCGCGCTGCGCGTGGTGTGGCCGCACCTCGCCGACGTCGCGCGGCGCTTCGGTGAGAAGAAGGAGATGACGCAGCTGCGCGCGGCGGTGCCCGATCCGAGCCATCTGGTCACGCACGTTGCGTCCTTCAGCCCGCGCAAGCTGGCGACGTTCAGCGCGAACCTCGTGCTCGTCGCGCGCAAGCTGCGAAACGGCGGCCCCGCGCCGAAGGGCAGGCGCAGCGGCAAGCAGTCGGCACAGCGGAGCTGATCCGCCGACCCTCGGGGCGGTCCGCTCGCCTCAGGCTCGAGCCCCGAGCACCCGCAGCATCGCCGCCGCGAACTGCGGCAGGTCCTCGGGCTTGCGCGAACTCACGTGCGCGCCGTCGACGACGACGGCTTCGTCGGTGAACGCGGCGCCCGCGTTGACGAGGTCGTCCTTGATGCCCAGCGAACCCGTGTAGTTGCGGCCGCGCACGACGCCGGCGGAGATCGCGATCCACCCGCCGTGGCAGATGCTCGCGACGAGTCCGCCGCGGGCGTCGATCGCGCGGACGAGGTCGAGCACCCGCCCGTCCCGGCGCAGCTTGTCGGGCATCCAGCCGCCCGGCAGGACGATGCCCGCGAACGCCGCCGCGTCGATGTCCTGCAGCGCGCGATCGCTGACGCACGGGTAACCGTGCTTGCCGCGGTACGTCGCACCGGCCGCCAGCCCCGCCACGACCGGCCAATGGCCGGCCTCGCGGAGCCGCAGCCGGGGGTAGTGCAGTTCGAGGTCCTCGTAGTCGTCCCCGACGAGCAACAGCACGGAGTGGCTCATCCCGCCATTGTCCGCGCGCCGCCCGGAGCCGCCACCCGTCAGTTGAGACGCAGCAAGAACAACTGATGGCTGTCGTCGGCAGAGACCGGCCGCACCGGCTCCGTCATGCCCGGCGCGAGCGGTGGCGCCGGCGCGACACTGAAGGTCGAGGTGGTCGACACCCAGCCTCCGCCCGTGAACACCGGCCACCAGAAGATCGACTCCTGCGTGACCTCGTCGTAGGCGACGACGATCTGGTCGCCGTCGAGCGTCGCGTCGTAGCCGAGCCAGCCGATCTGCGTGGACCGCAGACCCGCGCCTGGGCCGCCCGCCCAGATCCCGCTGCCAGGATCGACGGACTCGAAGCGAGCGGTGGTCAGTTCCTCGTCTTCGCGCGTCGAGGTCGGCCAGTCGAGCCAGCGCGCGCGGTGCAGTTCACAGCCTTCGGAGCGCGGAGCGAGGAACAGCACGTCGACGCGCGTCTGCCCGCCGATCTTGCGGGCGAACACCGTCGGCAGGTGGTCGCCCATCTGGCCCCACTGCGCACCCTGCACGAACGTACGACCGCCGTCGGAGCTGACCGCGAGGCGCACGCCGCCCTGGACCTCGTAGGCGTAGAACACCTGCATCGACGCGCCGTGACCGAGCACCGCGACGGTCGGATCCATCGCGATGATCCGCTGCTGGTCGACGAGAGTGTCCTCCATCGACTCGCCGGTGCGACGAACGGCACAACGGAACTCGGTCTGGTTCGCCCAGGTCCAGCCACCGCCCGGCTCGAACCAGGTCGCGCCGTAGCCGACGACGAGGTCGCCGCCGTCGGACCACGCGATGCCCGTCGTGAGCGGTGTGCTGTTCGCCGGCATCGATCGCAAGACGGCCGGCGCCCCGAAGGCGAACCAGGTCGGCGAGCCCGTCGCGTCGAAGGCCACGGGCGATCCCTCGACGAGGCACATTTCGAGCGATTCGCCGGACGCGGAAGCGCGCCAGAACGCCAGCGCCAGCGAGTAGTCGGCGGCCATCGCGCATTGCACGAGGCGCGACTGCACGGCGCCAGCCGAGATCTGCACGTCCTGCGCGAACGTCGCGCCGCGGTCGAAACTGAGGCGGACGGAGACGCCGCCCGTCTCGGAACGAACCACCGCGAGCACGTTGAACAGCGCGGCGATCTCGTGATCGCGCCAGCCGCCGGAGTCGGGTGACAACTCGATCGAACCGCCGCCGGTCACGGCGTTCGTCGCCGCTTCGTGCTGCAGCCGCAGCTCGTACCGCGACACGTTGCCGAACTCCGTTCCGCCGTCGTAGCAGACGACGCTCGTGCGATTGCCGGACACGGCCACGGTCGGCAGGCCGAACATCGGCGAGTCGCTGGAGTAGATCACCCGTCGGTCGACGACACTGACGTCGGTGCCCTCTTCCGAGTCGGGCCGGTTGATCCCGCTGCGCGGCCCGACCTCGACGACGACGATCGTCACCGCGTCGTCCACGTCGACCGCGATCACCTGGTCGCCCTTGATCCGGCCCTGCAGCGTGACGCGGGCGAATCCGTCGCCGTTCGCCACGACGCCGCCTTCGACCGCGACGAGCCCCGGCCCCTGGAGCTGGATCCCGGCCTCGACCAGCGAGTCGTTGGTCGCGGGCGTGCGTTCGCCGTCGCGCACGTGCGCGACTTCGATCGAAGCCGCACCGGCCGCGCCTTCGCGCCAGGACACGAGGTCGAACGAAAACGGTTCGTCGGCCGGCGTCGTGAGGCGGTAGGTGGCCGCGAGCCGCGTGCCGCCGAGCCGCTGTGGCTCGAGCCCCGCCGGCGCGGCATCGCCGGACGGTTCGATCACGTTCGTGCTGGTGGTCACCAGCAGTCGCGCCGGAGCCGGCGCGGGCTCGTCGCCGCCACCGTCCCCGCGCGACCCGTCGCAGGAGACGAAGAAGACCGCGAGGGCGAGACAGGACGCGGGAAGAGCGGCTGGCTTCATGATGGCGCGCCTAGGCGGCGAAACGTCGATCGTAACGCGGCGAGGAACTCTGCCGTCGGCGGCCTGTCGGCAGTGCCGGCAACCCTTCCCCACCGCGATTGGAGCGTTCAGGCCTGCCGGATCTCGCGCTTCGCTTCCTTGTCCTTCAGGTGCTGCCGCTTGTCGTGCACCTTGCGCCCGCGGCCGACGCCGATCGTGACCTTCGCGAAGCCGCGCGAACCGAAGTAGACGCGCAGCGGCACCAGGGTGAGTCCCTTCACCTGCGACTTCTCCCGCAGCTTGCGCAGCTCGCGCGCGTGCAGGAGGCACTTGCGTTTGCGCTGGGGTTCGTGGTTCTGCAGGTTGCCGTGGCTGTAGACCGGGATGTTGGCGCCGATCAGCCAGAGCTCGCCGTCTTCGATGCGGGCGTACGACTCGTCGAGGCTGACGTGGCCCTGGCGCAAGACCTTCACCTCGGTGCCGCGCAGCACGAGCCCCGCTTCGAAAGTGTCGAGGATCTCGTAGTGGAAGCGGGCCTTCCGGTTCTCGCCGACGAGCACATCGGTGCTTCGCTCGTTCGTGCCGCCCTGCTTCTGCATCGCGCTCCTTCGCTACGAGATCGCTGCAGCGCGCGCAAGTTGCACGCGGCCGCGCGGGACGAAAGTGCGAGAAGCCGCTTGCATCACAAAAGGGCGTGGCTAGCTTCCTCGTCCCCCATCTGAGCCCAGGTGGCGGAATTGGCAGACGCACTAGGTTCAGGTCCTAGCGGGAGTAACATCCCATGGAGGTTCAAGTCCTCTCCTGGGCACCAACTTCTCTGGGGGCACCAGCTTCTCTCGAGTCTCGGGGCCCGACCCAAACGCCCTGCACCGAGCCCCGAAGCGCGCGCGATGGTTTGCATGACGACGCGAAGGTGGGCATGACCCGGAGCCCGCAGAACCGCGACGTGCCCGTGGCCAGCCCCGGGGAAGTGCGCGCGCTGCAGATCGGACCCATCGTCGTCGACCCGCCGATCGTGCTCGCGCCGATGGCGGGGATCACCAACGCGCCGTTCCGCACACTGTGCCGCCGGTTCTCCGCGGACCGCTGCCTCTACGTCAGCGAGATGATCACGGCGCGGGCGTTCGTCGAAGGCCACGCGCGCACGCTGAAGCTGGCGTCGTTCGGCAAGGACGAAGCGACGAAGAAGAGCATCCAGCTCTACGGCACGAACCCCGACACGCTCGCCCAGGCGACGAAGATCCTGGTCGAGGAATGGGGTGTGCACCACATCGACATGAACTTCGGCTGCCCGGTGCGCAAGGTGACGGCCTCGGGCGGCGGCGCCGCGATCCCCGTCCGGCCGCGGCTCCTGCAGCGCATCGTCGCGAGCGTCGTGAAGAGCGCGGGCGCCGTACCCGTCACGATCAAGTTCCGGAAGGGCATCGACGAGTCGCTGCTCACCTACCTCGACGCCGGTCACATCGGTGAGAGCGAGGGCGCGCGCGCCGTGGCGCTGCACGCCCGGACCGCGGCCCAGCTCTACTCGGGTGAAGCGGACTGGAACGCGATCGCGACGCTGAAGCAGCACGTCCGCACCATCCCCGTGCTCGGCAACGGCGACGTCTTCGAGTGCTGGGACGCACTGCGCATGCTGCGCGCGACGGGCTGCGACGGCGTGGTCGTCGGCCGAGGCTGCCTCGGGCGCCCGTGGCTCTTCGGCGAACTGTGCGCCGTGCTCTCCGGCGAGTCCCCGCCGCCGCCGCCGGACCTCGGCGGCGTCGTCGACACGATGAAGGAACACGCACGGCTGCTCGTCGAGTTCTTCGGTGAGCGCGGCGGCATGCTGCAGATCCGCAAGTTCACCGGCTGGTACCTGAAGGGCTTCCCGAGCACGAAGCGGCTCCTGCCGCCGCTGCACAAGGTGAACACGCTCGCCGAACTGCACACCCTGCTCGCGGATCTGCCGCGCGACGTGGCGTATCCCGAGGTGGCGTTGCGCGCGCGGCGATGCAAGGACGGCAGCACCCAGGTCGTGTCGCTGCCGCCGGGCTTCCTCGACGCCCGCGACGAAGACGTGTGCATCGAGGACCCGGCGGAAATCGACGGCGGCTGAACCGGGTATCGCCCTCAGGCCGAATCGACGTCGTGCTGGGGCTCGGGCTCGGCAGCGAGCGCCGCCTCGCGCAGCCGGCGGCCGTAGGCGACCAGGACCTCACCGACGGCCCCGATGCCCTGATGGGCCGACCGACCGTCCGCGGTGAGCAGCTCGAGTGTCTCCGCGACCCCTTGTTCGAGCGCCTTGTGGCACGCCCGGCGCACGCCCTCCGGCGTCCAAGTGCCCGCCCGCCGCGCCGTCAGCTGGTTCTGCGCCGACAGCAGTCGCCCGAGGAACGTCTCGATCGGCTCGCCCTCGACGACCTCCGCGAACTCCGGCGTGTTCATGCCCTCGGGAACGCCGAGAAGCGCGCGGGTTCGTGCGAGCACTCGTTCGCGCAGGAGCCGCATCGCGTGCTCGACGTCCCGGTCGACGCTCACACGGTCCGACGCACGCCCCGCCGACGCATCCTCCTTGCCGGGGCCGCGCGGGTGCGGCTGTGCGGGCGCCCGACCGGCGAATCCACCGGCCGCTGCCACCGGGCTCGTGGTGCGGATCTCGTCGGTCACGGGGCCTCCCCTCTCATTCTCGGACGGGTCCCGCGACACTTGAGGCCCGCGTGGGCGCGCGCGCACCGGTTTCGCTACGCTTCCGAGCCGACCCTGCCGGCTGCCCGCACGGGCGCACCCACTCTCATCCCTCGAGGCTCCATGCTCCGTCGAACCGCACTCGCCGTCCTCGCCGTCGCTTCCGTCGCCGCGGCCCAGAACGACTTCAACTACGACAAGACGACCTCCGGCCGCATGGGCAGTCCGCTCGTGCTGCAGGTGAGCAACGCGCCGCCGAACCAGTTCCTCTTCTTCATCGTGTCGTTCAACGCCGGACCGATCCCGCTCGTCCTGCTCGACGGCATCGACTCGCGTTCGCTGTCCGTCGGCGGCGACCTGCTGGACCTCCTGTCGCTCGCGATCACGAGCCCCAGTGGCGGCGCGTCGTACACGCTGAACGTCGTCGACGACCCGACGTGGAACAACCTCGTCCTGCACTGGCAGAGCGCGATCTGGCCGGGCAACCCGACGTTCTTCGGCCAGATCAGCAACGACATCGTGTCGCAGACCGGCCCGGCGGACACGGGTTTGCTCGCTCCGGCGACGATGACCGCGGCGCGCGCGTTCGGCGCGACCTTCTTCGACCGCAACAACAACGCGGGCGCCGGCGACGTGCTCGTGTGCGGCGGCGGTGCGGGCACCCTGACCGGTGGGACGGGTCTCGCCAGTTCGGACCTGTGGGACTTCCGCCACATGACCTGCACGGCAGGCCCCACCATGGGAACAGCGCGGTCGCTGCACATCGCCGTCACCCTCAACGACAACCGCGTGCTGGTGATCGGCGGCGTCGACTCCGCCGGCGCGATCCTGTCGTCGTGCGAGGTCTACGACCCGGCGACGAACTCCTTCACGCCGACGAACAGCATGAGCACGCCGCGCATGCTGCACGCAGCCTGCAAGCTCGCGGACGGCCGCGTGATGGTCGCCGGCGGCGCTTCGGCGCTGGACTTGGTCAACCTCTCGGTCACCGCACTGTCGTCCGTCGAGATCTGGGACCCCGCCACCGGCAACTGGACCGCGGCGAACGCGATCGGCGGCACGCGCATCGGGCCGGCACTGACGCTGCTCTCGACGAACCAGGTGATGGTGTCGGGCGGCGTGCAGGTCGGCTACTTCCTCGGCGTGCCGATCTCGGCCGCGAGCACGACCGCGACGCAGCGCTGGAACCCCGCCACGGGGAACTGGAGCGCCGGCGCTTCGATGCCGAAGGAACGAGCGCTGCACCACTACAACCAGGTCACCTTGGCGGACGGCCGCATCCTCATGACCGGCGGCATGGACGTCGACAACCTGCTCGCGGTGCAGACCGCTCCGCCCGTCGCGAACGCCGACATCTACAACCCGGTGACCAACACCTGGACGGCGACCACGATGGCCGCCTCGCGTGCGTTCCACTCGGCGACGCGCCTGCCGGACGGCCGCGTGGTGGTCGCGGGCGGCGCGCAGGGCACGCTCACGACACCGACCGCGATCGCGGGCGTCGAAGTGTTCAACCCGGCGACGAACGGCTGGGCCAGCGCTCCGGCGCTCACCGGCCCGCGCGGCGGCCACGGCGCGGCACTCACGCCGGATGGGCTCCTCGTGCTGTTCGGCGGCCAGGGCGCCAGCACGACCGTCAACACGATCGAGACGCTCCGCTTCTGACCGTCGCCGCGCGTGCCGCTCCGCCTCCCGTCTCCTGCGGCACGCTGGCTCGTCTTCTGGCTCGTGTGCGCGGCGCTGCTCGTCGCGCGCGCTGGGAGCCGGCGTGAATCGCGCGGGGTGATCGTCGACCACCTCGAGTTCGGCCGCCGCCTCGTGCACGGCGAAGACGTGCGCGGGCCGTGGCGCTCCGACCCCGACGCACCGCTGAAGACGCTGCACGCGCCGTATCCGCCGTCCTTCGGCCTGCTCGTGGCGCCCTTCGCATTGGTCGCGCAGGCCGCCGGGCAGCTCACCGCCCGCCTCGCCTGGGCTCTCATGCAGGTCGGCTGCCTCGTCGCGATCGCGTTCGCGCTGCGGCGCGCGATGGCCCCGCCCGAGGACCGCGCCGACGCATCCGTGCGCGACGGCGCGTGGCAGTGGATCTGGCTCACGACGTTCCTGCTCGGGCTCCGCTTCGTGCTGCGCGACATGCACGGGGGCGGCGGCAATCTCGTCAACCTGGCGCTGTGCCTCGCTGCGTTCGACGCGGCGGAGCGCGACCGTCCGGCGCGGGCGGGCCTGTTGCTCGGCTTCTCGCTCGCGACGAAACCGACGCAGATCTGGCTCGTGCCCGTCTTCCTGCTGCTCGGGCACGGTCGCGCCGTGGCCTGGACGGTCGCCACCGGCGCGGCGGCCGTGCTGGTCACGCTCGCCTTGCAGCGCTTCGACGCATCGACGTGGTTCGAGTGGATCGAGGGCACGTGGCGCTTCTCGACGCAGGCGGACGCGTTCGCGGTGCCGGCCTGCGAGTTCCCGGCGTTCGAGTGGATGAACCAGTCCCTGCGGTGTGCCCTCGCCCGCTGGCTCGGCAACGTCCCGCCCGAATACGCGGTGCTCGTGAAGGCAGGCATGCCGTCCGGGGCCGGCTTCGACGTCGCGACCGTCGCCGCGATCACGCGCGCCGCGAGCGCGCTCGCACTGTCGGCGCTTGCCGTCGTCGCGTTCCGTTCGCGCCGGAGCCGCTCGGCACGGCCATACGTGTTCGCGAGCGCGCTGGTGCTGTCGGTGCTCCTCAGTCCGCTGAGTTGGAAGGCGCACCACGTCGCCCTCCTTCCGGTGCTGTTCCTGCTCGTGCGCCGCCTGCGCGGCGACCTCGTCGCGCGCGTGCTGACCGCCGCGTGGGCGATCTGCGTGCTGCCCGGCGGCGACCTGGTCGGCGACACCGCGGGCGAGTGGCTCAACAGCATCTACGTCGTCACCGCCTGGGATGTCGTGCTCTTCGGGTGGACGCTGCAGCGGGCGCGATCAGCGGCGCTGGAAGACCGCGATGCCGCGCTCGCGGACCGACCGATCGAGGCGCTCCGGTAGCTGCGCACGCACCCAGCCGGACTCGATCCCCTTCGCGATCTCGGGGAACGACTCGTGCTTCTCGCGCAGCGCGACGAAGCGTGAGTCCGGCGCGGCGGCGAGCGCGACCAGTTCTTCGACGCGGAAGTGGCGCGGCCACAGCGGACGCTGACCCGCGAACCAGAGGATGCGGGTCAGGTCCGTGACGATGCGTTCCCCGGGCCGTAGCTCCTGACCGAAGTACTCGCCCACCTGTCGTTCCGCGACGCGGTCGGCGTCCGTGACGCCGCGCCATGCCGTGACTCCCTCGAACGCAACGAGCAGAACGAGCACGATGCGGCGCGTGCGCGGAGCGAGAGCCGCCGCGGCGACGCCGGCGAGCGCGATCACCGGGACCGCCGCCGACAACAGGAAGCGACGGCGCGTGACGAACGTGCAGATCGCGCCGATCTGCATCGCGACCTGCCACACGAGAGCGCCGGCCGGACGCCCGCTCCGCAAGGCCGGCACGAACAGCAGCAGCGGCAGGACGCCCGCACCGCCGAACGCCTCGAACCAGCGCAACGGCACCTGCACGAGGTTCGCGAACACGGCGCCGCGCTCGGGCAGGTCGTCGCGTTCGTTCGTGTGGAACGCGAGGATCGGCAACGGATCGAAGCCTTGCCCGTGCCACCAGCGGAACGCGGCGAGCGCCGCGACGGCGAGCACGACCGGAACGAGCGCGACGAGCGCGCGACGCCGTTCGACGAGAACGAACGCCGCAGCGAGCACGAGGCCTTCGGGCCGGATCCAGAACGCGATGCCCGACCAGATGCCGAGGCGCCACCACTGCGCGCGCAACCCGCACAGCGTGCCGATCGCCATCGCGAGCAGATACGTCGGTTCGCTGAAGACCTCGGCGGCGTTGCGCGCGAGCAGCGACGACGACACCCACAGGATCGCGGCGGAGACCCCGGCACCTGGTCGCAGCAGATCCGCGATCCGCACGAGCGGCCACACCGTGAGCGCCGCAGCGACCACGCACACACACGCTCCGACGGTCCAATCGTCGCCGCCGAGAGCGAGGAACGGCGCGCAGAGCAGCGGGAAGCCCGGCGGGAAGACCTCGGACAGGCCGAGAGCGACGCGGCCTTCCGCGATCTGGCGCGCGATCCAGAGATACGAGCAGCCGTCTCCGCTCGGAACCGGCGTGCGCAGCACGAGCACGAGACGCCACACGAGGGCCGCGGCCACTCCGGCCACGATCCATGGGCCGGAAGTGCGGTGCGGAGCCGTTTCGTTCATCGCGGCGCGGGCTCGCGGACGACGCCGTTCCGCAGCACGCCGAGGTTCTCGATCTCGACTTCCATCGCGTCACCGGCCGCGATCGGGCCGACGCCTTCGGGCGTGCCCATCGCGATTAGGTCGCCGGGGCGAAGCGTCGTGCACCGCGCCATCGCCACGAGCGCGGCGTCGACGGGGAACACCATGTCCTTCGTGCTCGCATCCTGCTTCACGGCGCCGTTCACGCGCATCGTGATTCGGAGGTCGGATGCGTCGAGTGCGTCGGCCGGGACCACGAACGGTCCCGTCGGGCAGAACGTGTCGAGCGACTTGCTGCGCAACCACGGGTACTTCTGGTCGCGGTCCGTGCCCTGCAGCTTGCGCGCGGTGACGTCGTTCAGCAGGGTGTAGCCGGCGACGAGCCGCCGCGCCGCAGCGGCGTCGACGTACTTCGCGCCTCGGCCCGACGGATCGTCGAAGCCGAGGATCAAGCCCAGTTCGGCTTCGTGGTCAACGCGCGTGTCGAGCCAGTGCGGGATGACGACGTCGGCGCCGTGCGGAAGGAGTGTGTCCGGCAGCTTCGCGAAGAAGATCGGTTCGGCGGGCGCCTCCGCGCCGAACTCGCGCGCGTGCGCGACGTAGTTCTTCGCGAGGCACAGGATCTTGCCTGGCCGCGGCACCGGCACGAGGAAGCGCGCGGGCGCGGCCATCGGCGAGCCGTTCGCGATGCGGGCGGCGAGGTCCGCGGCGCGCAGGCCGCCGCGTTCGAGCACCGCGTGCACGTCGATCGGCCCGAGGTCGAACCAGGAGGGACCGCGCGGATCGATGGCACCGAGGTGCGCCGCTGCGCCCTTCGCGAAGCGGAACCATGCGGCAACGGCCGGCAGTCCACGAGTCTCGGCGGCCGTCACTGGCACAGCTCGAGTGCGGTCATGGCGTAGCACGTGCAAAGGAACGCAGAGTCCTCCATCCAGCGGCCGTTCTTAGCGTTCAACCAGCTGCCGTCGGGCTGCTGCACACCCTCGAGGTGCGCCCGCAGTTCCTTGCGCCAGTCGACGGTGCGCGGCTTGCCGTCCGCGCCCGAAACCTCGAGCGCCCCGACACCGGCGCCATGGAGGGCCTGCGCCAGCACCATGTAGTAGTAGTAGAGACCCTGGTACTTCGCCTTCTCCGGCAGCGCGGGATCGCTCCCGGGGTTGACCACGAGCGTCCAGTTGTTCCGGATCCACTGCACGGCCGCCTGCACACGCGGGTCGTCGCCCTTCACCCCCGCGAGGGTGTAGGCCTTCAGCAACGAGTAGGTCATCGAGCCGTAGCTGCGCGGGGCCGACTTGCCGTCCGGTTGCACGACGTAGCCGGCCGCACTGTTGCCGGGGTAGTAGGCAGCACCGCCGTCGTCACCCGAAGTCGCGTCGAGGATCACTCCCGGCGTCTCCGTGTCGGGGACCTTGCCCGAGAAGTCGTTCACCGACTTCAGGTTCTGCGTGCGCTGCAGGAAGACGACCGCCTTCGCGAACGCTTCGTGGTCGGCGGGAAGCCCGGTCTCGCGCAGCGCCCCGAGCGCGAAGTGCAGATTGCTGAGGTCGCCGCGCTGGCTGTTGCCGTAGCCGATCGAGCCGTAGTCGCGATCGCCGCGCTGGTAGCCGTTGCTCTCGACGTTCTGGAACGTGAGGATCGCACGCTGCGCGCGGACGAGGGCAGCCTTCGCAGCAGGGTCGTCCCAGCGCGACAACGCTGCGACCGCGACGCACGTCGTGTAGTTGGGCAACTGCTCGCCGAACGTGCCGTCCTCGCCCTGCTGCCCGAGCAGCCAGCGGAGCCCCTTCTCGATCACCGCGCTCTCGTCGGAAGTGAGCGAGGCCCTGGGCTTCGTCTGCAGCGCCGCGAGACCGAACGCGGTCATCGCGGTGGCCGAGGCCTCGCCGGCCTTGCCGAACACGCCGTCCTTCTGCTTCGTCCACAGCCACTGGAACGCCTTCTGCTGCATCGGAGAGAAGACCGCGACCGCATTGCCCGGCGCGGACTCCGGCTTCTGGCCGTCGAGACTCTTGTTCGCCACCTGGCAGGCCACCAGATCGAGCAGCACGTCGGCCGCCCTGGTGCGATCGAGGGTCGCAGGCTTCTCGATCCATCCCGCCAGCACGGCCCGGCTCGCGGCGCCCAGTTGCTGCGGGAACACGTCGACGCGCACGCGCGAGAGCACCTGCGACACCGCCGCATCGAACAGCGCCGTCGCCGACGCCTCCCCCCCGACCTTCTGCGCCGCGCGGATCTCCTCCATGAAACCGTCGGGGTCCATCACGGCGAGGGCTTCGGCCACCCACGCCGTGACCGTTGCGTCGCCGAACGACCCGTCCGCCCGGCGGTTCTTGATGAGGAAGTCGAGCGAGGGCCGGACGACGGGACCGTCGCTCACGTGGTAGCGGCGATGGCAGTGGCCCATCGCGACGAGCAGCTTCGCGGTCGCGAGCACCGAGTCGCCGCCGAGCGAAGGAAGGCCGTCGTGACGCGCGGTGTCGCGGACGAGCCCGACGAGCTTGTCGACGTCGTCCTTGAAGATCGTGCCCTTCGTGCGAGCGGGCGCCTGCGCGAGGGCGGAGCACGAGAACACGAGGATGCCGACGAGGCCCGGAAGGAGTCTGTTCATGCGGGAGCCCGGGAGGTTAGAACCCGTGCGATGCCGCCTGCAACGGTATCCGGGACGCCCGGTTCGAACGCGAACCCGAACGGCCCCGCATTGGGCATCCTCGCGACCGCGCCGCGTCCCGGCCTCGTGCTCCAGGGCCTCTGTCCTCCGCTGACCGAGGCGGAAGCGGCGGCACTCGGGACTGCGTGGATGAAGGCGCTGGTGACCGAACTGCCCGGCGTGGCCGTCCACCTTCTCGGCCGCCCCGCGGATGCCATGCCGATGCTCCGCTACTTCGCCGGACCCGGCGTTTCGCCGTCGGACTGGAACGAACCCGGCACGGCACGGCCGAACCGGAGCACGATGGTCCGGGCCCTGCACACGCTGCTCGACCGCGGCCATGCGCCCGTCGCCGTCCGGACCGTCGACGCACCCGACACGACGGAGGCCGGCGTTCTCGGGTGCCTCGACGCGGCGCGACTCGGCTCGGTCGAGGCTCTCGACCAGCGCGGCGAACCGTGGCTTCTCGCTGCCCCGGATCGCGAGGCCGTGCAGGACCTGGCCGCCGGCCGGGCGGCGCGTCGCGGCCCATGGGCGCGCACGGTCCAGGTCGTCGACGACCTGGTGCTGCTCGCGCACGAACGCGACCCGGCGCACGGCACACCGATGCTCCCCGTCCGCGATCTCCAGGCCGCGCTGCGCTTCTACGAGTCCTTGTTCGCGTCAGAGCTGCTCGCGCGCACGGACAACTTCGCGTTCCTCGGGATCGGCGGAGCCCGGCTGGCGCTCCACGAACGCCGCCTCGACTTCGTGAAGAACGGAGTGCGACTCCCGTGCAGCGACCTGTCGACGCGGATCGTGTGTGCCCGCGAAGCCGGCGCTCTCGACGAGACCGCCTGCGAAACCGCGGGGACAGGCGTTGGCAAGGAAGCGACCGCGACGGACCAGGACGGCAACCGGATCACGTTCTTCGCGCACGAATCCGCGCGATAGCACGTGCCGTCGGCGACGGTATCCTTCTGCCCCTCGCATGTTCCGCAACCGGACGGTCTCGCTCGTGATCCCCGCCTACAACGAGGAGGAGACGATCCGGCAGGTGGTCGAGGAATTCCGCGGCGAACCGCATCTCGACGAGATCGTCGTCGTCGACAACAACTGCAGGGACCGCACGGCCGAACTCGCGGCCGCCGCAGGGGCACGCGTGGTGGCGGAGTCGAAGCCCGGCTATGGCTCGGCGCTCATGGCGGGCATGACCGCCGCGAAAGGCGATCTGCTGGTCCTCGTGGAAGCGGATGGCAGCTTCCGCGCTCGCGATGTCGAGAAGCTGCTCGTCTATCTCGACGACGCCGACATGGTGATGGGGACGCGGACCACACGACAGATGCTCGAGCAGGGCGCGAACATGCGCTTCCTCCTGCGATGGGGAAACGTCTTCATGGCGAAGTTCCTCCAGTTGTGCTGGCTGCGACCGGCCGAACCCCGCTTCACCGACGTGGGCTGCACCTACCGCGCACTGTCGCGCGCGACGTTCGACAGGATCCGGTCCCGGCTGTCGGCCGCCGGCCCGAACTTCTCGCCCGAGATGATGTGCGCGGCGCTGCAGGAGCGCTGCCGGGTGATCGAGATTCCGGTGACCTACGCGAAGCGGATCGGCGGCGAGTCGAAGCACAGCGACACCTTCCTCCGGCAGGCGAAGACCGCGTGGAAGATGTTCAAGACCATCTGCCGGAAGCGCTTCCTGGAGCGCAGTGCTCCCGTGACGCGGAGCCGCGCGCAGTGACGCCATGACCTCGGGCGACACGAAGCCAGCCGCCGGCGACGTATCGGCGCAACGCGAGGACGTCACCCGATGCCAGCTCTGCGGCAGCGGGGAACGCAGCACGATGTTCCGCGACGGCCCCTGGGAAGTCGTTTCGTGCTCGTCGTGCTCGCTCGTCTACGTCACGCCGCGGCTGCACGGCCAGGCACTCGTCGACGTCTACGGCGCCGGCTACTGGAAGAGCGACGACCCGAAGGTGCGCGGCTACGCCGACTACGCCAGGGAGAGCGCCCTCTACCTGAAGACGTACGGCAGGCGCATGCGCCTCGTCGCGAAGTGGCTGCCGCGCGGGCGCGTGCTCGATGTCGGCTGTGCTGCCGGTTACTTCCTGCGCGTGGCGCAGCAGCACGGACACGACGTGCACGGCGTCGAACTGTCCCCGGCGATCGCGCACGAGGCCGCGACCGCGCTCGGCGCCGACCGGGTGTTCGTCGGCACCCTGGACGAGGCGATCGCGGCACGCGGATGGCGAGCGGGGACGTTCGACGCGATCACGATGTGGGACGTCGTCGAACACATCCCGGATCCGCAGAGCGTGCTACGACGCGTTCGCGAGCTGCTCCGCCCCGGGGGTCGCTTCCTGCTGGAGACGCAGAACGTGGAGTCGCGATGGGCGCGCCTGCTCGGCCGGCGCTGGCACCACTACAAGCACGACGAGCACCTCTACCACTTCGCACCATCGACCGTGCGCCGCCTGCTCGACGACTGCGGCTTCCGGGTGCTGACGCTCGGCTCCGCCTATGCGGGGAAGTTCGTGTCGTTCGCCTTCCTGGCGGAACGCGCTGGCCGCTTCGGTCCGCTCGCAGCGTTCCTGGCGAAGCCGCTGGCGCTGCTGAAAGGAGTCAGCCTCTACGTCAACCCGCACGACGAGATCATCGTCGTCGCGGAACCGAAGTGATCGGCGGCACCCGGAGGGCGGCGATCACTTCGGCGGCTTGGGCGTCTTGTCCACGACCTGCGAGCCGACCGCGGCCTTGAAGTCGTAGCGCTTCTCCAGCGCCTCCTGGGTGAACGCCTGGTCGAAGCACGCGTACGCCTGCTGGGTCGACACGTTGTAGAGACCGGCGAGCGAGCGCGCAGCGGCGAACTCACGCCGGGTCAGGTCGGCGACGCCGAGCGGTTCGACCTTCGTGCACGCCGCGAAGCACCAGCGCCGATTCGTCGGGTCCTGGAGCACGGGGGTGACTTCGTTCTCCTTCAACTCGGAGTGCAGGCGGAAGAGGAAGACGACGACGGGGTCGTACGCCTTGTCGAACCGCGGCCGCTTGGACAGATCGCGCGGGAAGGGACCGTGGTCGGCGACGGTGAAGCCGGCGTCCGCAGCCGCCGCGTCCATCACCTCGCGGTAGAACTTCTTCGCCTCGTCGGCGATCTCGGTCTCGATGGCCTTGGCGACCTGCGCCTCGAACTCGGCGCGCTTGCCGTCCTTGCCCTGGAGTTCCGCGCGGAGCGCGTCGAGCTTCCTCTGCCAGGCCAGGTGCGCAAGAGTGCCGGGTTCGCGTTCCGCGAGAGTCTTCTCCGCTTCCGCGATACCGGCCTGCGCGGCGCGCTCCCAATCGGCGAGCTTCGTGTCGATGCGCTCCGCCTTCTTGCTTTCGATCTCGTTCACCTTGTCGGGCATCTTCGCCTTCGCCAGGCGCAGCAGAGCCTCCTCGAAGACCTTCTTCTTGGCTTCGCCCTCGGCCTTCGCCTTCTCGGCGTAGTAGGCGTCCTCGGCCAACGGCTTCAGCTTGTCCCACGGCTTCAACGGGAGCGGGTCCACGTTCGTCGCCTGGTAGAGCGCGACGGCCTTCGTCGTGCGGATCGGCATGAAGGACATGTCGCCCTTGGATCGCAGGCCGGCGGCCTGGGCCGACTGGGCCCACTGCCCGAGCCCGAGGTCGGCGGCGTCGAGGTCCTTCAGATCGTCGGGGCTGCGCAGGCCGGCGTGCGGCTTCACGACGAAGCCCGTCTTGTCCTTCGTCACGTCGCGGAAGGCGCCGCCGAAGTCGAACGCGGAACGCGCTTCCTGCACGGCCTTCGTGGCGGCGTCGGCAGCGGCACGCCGCTGCGGAACCGCCTCCTCGGCCTTGCGCAGAGCTTCCTTCAGTTCGGCGTCGTCGGGGCTGGCCGACAATTTCGCCCCCGCTTCCTTGGCGCTCCGTTCGGCCTCGCCGAGCGCCTTCTGTTCGGCCTGCAACGCTTCGTTGGGCGCCTTCATCGCCTCCGTGAGGCGCTCGTTGATCTGCTTCAGCACGTGGTTCATCACCTGCTCGGCCTGCAGGATGCGCAGGATCTCGGGCTTCACGTCCGCGAGCGGCTTGAACTCGTCCTTGCCCTCGATCTTCCAGCGCGCCGCCTTCTCGCGGTCGTAGTTGGCGAGGATCTCGTCCTCCGGCGGGGCGAAGTCCTTCAGAACGTCACTCCACTGGGCAGGATCGAACTGACCATCCGCGAGCAGCGCCGCACCGAAGAGCAGCTCCACGCGGTTCGGGTCGTAGGCCTGCATCCGGCGCTTCTCGGCCTCCGACTTGCCGTCGAGCCACTTGCGCAGGTCCTCTTCACTGACGCCGCCGGCTGCCTTCAACGCCTGCTCCGCGATCTTCTCGTCGAACGACGCGACCCGCAGCGTGATCTTCTCGCGGTCGGCGAGGAGCCGCTCGATCACGAGGCTGTCGGAATCGTCCAGGGCGAGCGTCTGCAGCCGAACGTAGTTGCCGATGCGCATGCCTTCGCGCATCACGTCGCGGCACTGTGCAAGCGACGGGAAACCCTTCAGCACAGCGAACTGAACGGCCGACTCGATCTTCAGCTGGCTGCGCATCGAGGCGATCGCGCGATCGACCTCCTCCAACGAGACGTCGATCCCTTCGGCGATCGCGGCGCGACGCAGGATCGCGAGGTTGCTCCCGAGGGCACTCGAACCGCCTTCGCCGGGATTCAGCATCGGCAGCACGGTCGCGAGCGCGGAGCCCGAATTGCCGATGTTCCGCGCCAGGATGTCGCCGTAGCGATAGTCGTCGGGTGTGAGCTCGATGCGCTTGCCCCCCACCGCGATGGTCGGCATCGGCGGGGTCGCGTGGAACAGCTCGCCCACGACCGACAACATCTGCCCCGTGATGGAGAACGTCAGGAGCGTGAACAGGCCCGCCGTGTAGAGCAGCTTCTTCTGGTGGCGGCGGAAGAAGCCGTAGACGCCGCTGTAGTCGTCGACGTGCGGGTCGTTCGGCTTTTGAGGGACTGCAGGTTGCACTGGGTTCGTCGCCATGGGCGGAAGGGTCGGAGCTTACTGTCCTGGACGACGACCGCATGCGTTCGCCGCCCGGATTCGTGGGCCGGGAATCAGCGAAGCAGAATGGCCTCGGCAGTGAGGAGGATCGGGATGCCGTCGACGACCGGATACAGCACGCTGCCATCGACCGTTGCGAGCCCGGCGGCGATCGCAGACGGCACCGCGGCGCCCGACCGGTTCTTCGCGCGGCCCGCCTGCACGGCAGCATTGACCTGGGCCAACTCGGCCGCGGTCGCTTCGCGCAACGGTTGCCGCGAACTCGGGCAGACGAGCATGGCGAGGAAGCCTTTGTCGATCATGGCTGGCTGGTGCGGCGACGCCGCGACGCGAACGGGAGGGCAGCGAGTCTGGTGAGGGCGGCAGGGATCGAACCTGCGACCTACGGCTTAAAAGGCCGCTGCTCTACCGGCTGAGCTACGCCCCCAGGGGAAACGCGGGCGGAGGATGAAACCGCGCCGCCGGCGCCAGCGCAAGGGCAGGCCATCGATGTCTTGGCCGCGCGCGGCGCGTCACTCCTCGAGGATCTCCTTCGACTTGGCCCGCAGCGCTTCCTCGAGCCTCGCCTCGACGCCCTTCAGTTCCTTGTCGACGGCCTCGTGGGCCTTCTTGCACTGGTCCTCGGTCAGCTTGCCGTCCTTCTTCATCTGGTCGGCCAGCTTGTTCGCATCGCGCCGTTCGTTGCGAAGCGCGACCCGGTTCTGCTCGACGAGGTCCTTCACTTTGCCGACGAGCTTCTGCCGCTGCTCGCCCGACAACGGCGGCAGCTGCAGTCGGAGCACTTTGCCGTCGGACTGTGGATTGAGACCGAGGTCCGACTTCTGGATCGAGCGTTCGATGTCCTTCATCACCTGCGGCGAGTTGTCGAACGGTTTGATCAACAACTGGCGCGGCTCGGGGACCGAGATGTGCGCGATCTGGTTGAGCGGCGTAGCCGTGCCGTAGTAGTCGACGCGGATGGTGTCGACGAGAGTCGGCGACGCTCGCCCCGTGCGGATGCTGCCGAGCTGCTCCTTCAGGTGCTTCAGCGTCTTGTCGGTCTTCTGCTTCAGGTCGGTCAGGATCGATGCGTGCGGATCCATGGGTCACCTCGCATTGGCGAACACGAACGCCGCGCGGTGGGCGCAGCGCGAACTCGCGGCGGACTTGCGGACCGATGCCACCGCGGAGCCCGCCCGCGACACTCCGCGCAAGCGGCGACTCACAGCGAGTCGCCGACGACGATTTCGACTCGGCGGTTCTTCGCCTTGGCTTTCGGATCGCGCGGGTCGTACTGGCCGTAGCCGACGACCACGATCGCGGACTCGGGCACTCCTTGCTGGATCAGGTAGGCCGCCACGGAGTCGGCGCGCTCGCTCGACAGATGGCGGTTGCTGCGGAAGCGATCCTTGGTCTTCTGGATGGGGTCGGTGTCCGTGTGCCCCTCGATGAAGAAGCGACGACCGCCGAACTTCGACTTGAGCACCGACGCGATGTTGCGCAGCACGCGGTGCGACGAGTCCTTCAGCGTCGTGCTGCCGGAGTCGAACGTGACCGAGTCCTCGACGCCGATGCTGATCCGATTGTGCTTCACGTAGACCGATGCCTCGCCGCCGACGGCATCCTGGATCTCGTTGATCATCCCGGAGCTGCCTTCGTCGCGCTTCGGTGACGCGGCATTCGACGGCTGCACGACATCGCGACGCTGCAGCTCTTCGTTCTCGCCACGCAGACGCGCGACGTCACCGCTGAGCTCGCGAATGCGCTCGTCGCGCTCACGGAGCATGTCCTGGTAGCGAGTGGTGCAGCCGGCCGTCAGCGACAGGACGCCGGCGAGGAGAACGAGAATCGACTTGCGGAACAGCATGGGGTGCCTCCCTAACGAGTATGTGCCGAACAGAGTGACCGGTTGCAGACCACGACGAAACGCCGACTCAACGACGTCGCCCTCGACGGACCAACGCGAACAGAGCCGACAAAGAAAGTAGAGCAGCCGCGAGCAGGAACCACTTCGCAGTAGGAGAAGTGCGCTGCCACTCGGGCCACGTGACGAAGAGCACCTCGAGGATCGGAGCCTCGAAGAAGAGTGAAACGACCGCGCCGAGCGCGAGCCAGGGTCCGAACGGGATCCGCAGCCCGAGCCCTCCACGCACCGCCGCAACACCGCCGACCGCGGCGCCGAAGATGCAGCCGAGGAAGAGCGACAGCAGCGCTCCACGCCAGCCGAGGAACGCGCCGATCATCGCGAGGAACTTCACGTCTCCGAAGCCCATTGCCTCGCGACGAAACACCGCGGTGCCCGCAGCGCGAATCCCCCACGTGACGCCGCCGCCGACGACGAGTCCGAGCAGGCTCGCGAGCACCGTGCGCAACGCGAGCGGCGTCATCGGATCGTCCGCGACCGCACCGGCGATACCGGGCCAGAGCCCCCCCGCGACGCCCGTCGCCATGCCCGGCTTGGTCAGCACGTCGGGCAGCAACTGAGTGTCGAAGTCGATGAACGTGCACGCGACGAGCAACGACGCGAAGATCGCGTGGAAACCGAATGCCGCCGCGGCCGCCGAATCGATCGCTGCGCCGGACGCGTTCTCCACGATGACGGGACCGAAAGGCGGCCAGCTCCACAGGGCGAAGAACAGGCCGCCGGTCAGCGCCTCGACGAACGGATACCGCCACGAGATCGAGTTGCCGCAGCAGCGGGCGCGGCCGCGCAACAGCACCCAGCCCAACACCGGCATGTTGTCGAACCAGCGGATCTGCGCGCCGCACTTCGGGCAGTGGGAGCGACCACCGAGCGATCGGCGTGCGGGGTCTTCCTGCGGCAGTCGCCACACGACGACGTTGAGGAAGGAGCCGACACAAGCCCCGAAAAGGGCTGCTCCCACCTCGAACACCGCCGGGACCATGCGCGAAACCTGACAAACCGCCGAGCCATCGGCGGCACCTGGAACGTCCGTCACAAGAGGGCGCGGCCACACCGGCCGCCCGCGCCGCGTGCTGACCCACGCTGCGCAGACCGCCTCCTGCGAGAGCGGCCGAGCATACGGTCGAGCCGGACGATTTCCAGCAGGCTGCGTCGGGCAAGCCGCACGGCGCTCACACGCCGCGCGAAAGCGTCAGCGATCCACCAGCCGCACGTCCTGCACGGCGGGAGCCGAGTCCGCGGTCACGCGTGCTTCGAGTTGCACCCGCACCCAGCCGCCGGGGGTCACGGACAGCACATCGCCGTCGGCGACCCTCTGCGGCCGCGCAAGCCCGGTCGCCGGCACATCTGGGCGCCCGGCCCGCAAGGGATCCGGTGACGCAACCTGCCAGCCGACGAGCAGGTCGCGATCCGCGCCGGACAGCCGGATCACGCCGGCGTCCCGATCGACAGGAACGAGGCGCCAGCCCGAATAGCCGCGAACGACGAGGTCGAGGCCGGGGGCCGCCCCGTACGTGAACGTCGTCGGCGTGCGCAGGACCTGGCCCGACGGGCCGCTGATCGCGCGCGGGTTGCCTTCTTCGAACGCCAGCAGCGTGTTGAAGGGGAGGGCCCCGCCGAGGTGCATGCAACCGGCGGCGGCGATCGTGAGCGGCGAACCGCCCCCGATGTTCGCGTCGCGCGAGCCAACGGCGCCCTCGACGCGGACGTCTCCCCCGGCGACGATCGCGACGTTCGCGCTCGCGAGCAGTTCCGACACCGCCACGCTTCGGAACGGGCGCACGTCGACGCGCGCGGCACCACCGACGATCTCGACTTCACCCGCGATCCTCACACCGCCGCACGCGAGCAGCTGCACGGGGCCGGACGCGGCATCGACCACCACGCGCACTCGCGCGGGCACGTCGATCGCGGAGAACGGAAAGGAATTCCCGGTGCTGACGACTTGCCTGCCGTCGCCGCGATCGAACGGTACGCCGGCGCGAAGGGTCGTGTCGCGTTGCGGACGAAAGAGGCCGAGGCTCCCGTCGCCGGCTTCGACTCGCACGCGCGGACGTACGATGCCCGACCGCACCTCGAAACACGGAGCGAGCACGTCGTCGTCGGCGAACGTCGTCTCTTCCGCCGAGGGCCACTCCGCGAGCGCGATGCTGGAGCCGGGGACGACGCTCCAGTACTCGGTGCCCGATGGCAACGGCGGGCGCCCCGCGTAGTCGACGAGGCCGGAGTCCGGCACGACCACGACGCTGAGCCAGGTGCCTTCGAGTCCGGGCAGAGCACCGAGATCGATCTCGACCGTGCTGCCGTCGAACTCGTCGGCGCGCGAACGGACGACGCGCACACTGCGCGGCCGGATCCGTTCGCCGTTCGGAGCGAATCGCACGTCGAACGCGTTCGTCGCGACCGACGCGGGCAGCACGGGCAACGTGAAGTGCAGACGCAGGCGAGGCGAATCCGCGGCGACAACTTGCGGGACGTTGACGGGCCGCACGACGAACGGCAGATCCTCGGCAACGGGACGAAGCGGTGCGACGAGCCCTGGCGCACGATGGTCGCGAGGCGCGATCTTCACGTCGAAAGCGCGAGGACCCGCGAGGCGACGACCGTCGCTCGCCCGCAGCGCGTCGGGTCGTGGAGCGCCGACCAAGGTCAAGCGATACGTAGCGCCTGGACGGAACGAGCCGTCACCGAGATCGGGGGCGATCGGCACGATGGGCAGGAAGGTCACCCAATTGGACCCCGCGCGCAGCGAGCCGGGGACACGATGTCCGCGCTCGTCGACGAGGACCACCGACTCCGGGGTCACGCTGAGCTGCTGGACCGAGTCGCTGAAGTAGACCGTCAGCGAATCGTTCAGCAGGAGCGGCTCGGCCCCGTCGCCAACGGCCGGCGCGACCCGCACCACTTCGAAAGCAACCGGAGACGGAGCCGAACGCGTACAACCCGGTGCCGCGAAGGCGAGCAAGAGCACGGCGAGCGGGCGAGGGCGGGGCATGCGTTCCGAGGTATCGGATCCTACGTCACCACGAACGAAGCTGCAGCCGCCGCGGCGAGTCCTTCGAACGAGATCCGACGCCGCGACCTCCGGGAAAGCGGCCACCGAAAATGCAAAGAGGCCACGACCGGGGGCTCCGTTCGTGGCCTCGTCCGACGGAACAGCCGTCGTCGATAGCAGGGTCTGTCGACAGCAGGGTCTACTGCGGCGCGCGCACGCGGTAGACGATGCTCATGCTGCGGAGCGACGGGGACAGCGTCGGCGTCACGTCGACGTTGTTCGTCATGACGAGGCGGAGGTTGAGGAAGCGCGGCAGCAGATTGGTCGCGGGGTTGCGGATCTGGGTCAGCTTGTCCTCGGTCACGTACTTCGTCAGGCCGGTCGCGGGAACACGCGCCGTGCTCGCGTCACTGTTGGCCGTCGAGTAACGGTACGCCTCGCACGCGTAGTTCGGGTTCAGCAGGTTGCCGCGCTGATCGAACTCGTCGGTCGGAGCGAATCCCACCGCGTCGAAGCTCGGGTTGTAGAGGTTGTTGTCGTTGTCGAAGCCATCGGCGCCGCGGATCTCGACCACGACCGAGGTGCCAGCCGGCTGGCGGGCCTGCGGCGGGTCCATCTGGACGACGAGGTCCTGGATCCGCTGCGTCGGATCGATCGCGACGAGGTCCGGGAACCCTTCGGTCGCCGTGACACCGCCGTTCGTTCCGACGAGGATCGCGCGCTGCGGCTGCAGCGTGTCGAGGAAGCCGAACGTGACCGTCGAGACCTTGCGCACGAAGTCGGCGCGCGCCCACGGCAACATGCCGTCGCCGGCCGGAGCGATGAAGAGAGCGCGAGCGGGATTGCCGAGCCCCGCGTCCTTGACACTGCTCGGCTGCGCGGACAGCTGGTTCGCCGGATCGATCAGGGTGTTGGTGCCCGTGACGGGGTCCTCGCCGCCGCTCGCGTGCACGCGCACCCGCGGCCACGCCGGGAAGCCCTGGAAGCCCGCCGGGATCTGGTCGTAGTAGCTGCCGGGGTTGGGACCAGCGGGGTTCGCGAAGTTCGACGGCGCCCCGAGCATGGCGACCTGGAAGCCATTGTAGCCGCCCGCGATTCCACCGTTCGCCGTCGTGTCCGGGAACACCTTGAAGTCGACGAGCAGCGGCAGGGCGATCGGGTCGTGGTCCTTGCGGAAATTGCCGAGGAAGTCAGCCGGATCCTCGACCCACGTCGAGAATCCCGCATCGGTGAAGTTGTCCGGAGGCGCACTGGTGATCCAGGGCGAATCGATGTTCGCGGTCTTGTCGTTCTGCGGCTCGAGCGCGAACGGGTCCTGCGCGCCACCGAGGCCGATGACCGCCCCCGACGAATCGATGGTCACGAGACGCGAATCGCGCCACGTGTAGGTCCGTTCGAACTTCGGGTATGGGACGTACTTGACCCCGGTCGCGCGGAACGCCTCGTTCGGGTTCACACGGTAGACCCTGTCCTTGACCACGGTCGTGAGGCTCGTGCCGTCCAGCGGGTTCTCCGCGAAGACGAACGACAAGCCGCTCGACATGCACGCGCCGTCCATCGAGCAGACCGGGCCATTCGGCGTCTGCTGCAGGAAGAGACGGATGTCACCGCGCTTCTTCGCGTGCGCCAGCGACAACGTGTAGCGGTCGAACACGTCGTAGAGCACGGTTTCGTCGGCGAACGGAGACCAGTAGATCTGCTCGACGTCGATCGCGAACTCGGACGGCTGGCGGTAGTCGAGGGTGAAGTCGTCCTCGAGGTAACGCAACTGCATGCGCGAGCCCTGCGCCTTGTGCGGCTCGACGATCCGCCCGACGGGCTGCGCGACGGTCTGCCAGTTGTCGTAGACCGTAGGCACGAACGGCGGGTTGATCAGGTCCGACTCCTCCGGCGTCCAGTAGAGGCGGCGCGGGTGGTTCTGCCCGTTGATGTTCGGCAGGGCGCCGTCCGGGGCCAGTGCCCCCGCATCCGGGTCCCAGCACTCACCGCGCGTGTCGCGTGCGATCGTGCCGAGGTTGATCCGGTCCGCGCTGCGGCTGAAGCGCACGCCCGACGCTCCGGTCAGACGGCCGTTCTCCATGCGGAACTGGCCGAAGAGATCGACCGAGCCCGGCAGCGTGCCGTCTTCGTCGGGCGATTCGAAGCCCCAGGTGTGCCAGGCCACCGCGTTCGACACTGCCGTCGACGCGAGAGAGAAGTCGACGGACCAGCTCACCTGCGGCTGCGCCGGGCGGTCGTAGAGATCGATCGACTTGCCCGCGAGGTCGGTCACGCCGAGCGAACCGAGACGGACGTGCACGCTGTAGGTCTCGGCCTGGCCGGTCGTGTGGAAGAAGCCGATCGGCGGCTGCAGGCGCAACACCGTGGCATCACCCGAGATGTCGGACAGGCGGGTCGGCACCACGCGCAACGTGGCCTTCTTCGGATCGTCCATCTGCGTCGCGAACGACTCGGACGCGATCGACATGTTCGTCACCAGGTAGTTCTTGGTGTTGTCGATTTGTTCGAGGTCCATCGGCTTGGAGAACTCGACGGCGATCGCGGCCAGAGGATCGACCTGCGTACCCGGGGTGACGACACCGGCCGGCTTCGGATCGATGCGGATGAAGAACTGTCGCCAGGCCGCGTCCGACACCTTGAGACCGGCGGACCCGAGGAACGGAACGTCCTCGTAGTAGCGTGCGCGCAGCACGCAGTCCTTGCCGACGGGGTTCGTCGAAGCCTGGAAGAAGACGGGCTTGCCCGCGGCGTCGAGGACCGTGTTCAACATCGACACGCGCACGCGAGCGACCGGCAGCATCTCGCCCTGCTCGGTGCCTCCGAGCGGATTCTCGACGAGCCCGAGGCGCGGCAAGAGGGGATCGCCGATCCGCGTGCCGACGTCGAGGTTCTCCAACACCTCGGCGCGCAGCGTCACCGACGTGCCGTTCACGTCGACGACCTGCGTGAGGATGTCGCCGCTGCGCAGGGCACGCGCGGTGGGCACGGCCAACGGACCGCGCGGCAGGCCGTTCGTACCCAGCGGACCATCGACGAACGGGTAGCGCCCACGCACGGGCACGAACTGCGAACGCTTGTTGATCGTGACCGTCTGGTTGATCGCGTCGACAGCCGTCACACCCATCGACAGCGAGCCGATGATCATCGGTGCGTCGGGCTCGGGCAAACGACCGGCGACACCATCGGCGAGGTTGCCCGAGCGGAAGTCACGGATCACGGCACCGAGGCCAGTGCTGTCCATCTCGTTGAGCTTCGCGACCGGATCCTCCTTCGCGTAGAAGGTGGACACGACGCCGCCGCGCGACGGGATCGCGACGCGAATGTTCGCAGTCACGCTGTCGGCAGACAGGGGCAACCCTGTCGTCCCGATACCGGCCCCTTCGCCGCCGAGGATCGTCGTGTCGAGCACGACGCGCTTGCCTTGCGGAATCACGCGCGCCGGCAGGATGCGGAACACGTCCGTCGGCTGCGTGGTGCTGGCGGGGTTCGACTTGAACTCGAGAAGCTGGATCGCCGACGGGTTCGCCTTGAAGAAGCCTTCGTCGACGGTGACCGCGTTGTTGAAGTTCAGCACGACCGCGGCGTTGCGCGGCATCACCGGAATCGGCCGCGTCGAAGGCTGCCCTCGATAGGCGGCCGCGAGCTCGGTCAGCCCGTTCTGCGCATTCTTCAGGGCCACCTCGAAGTTCACCGCTTCGGCCGCGTTCTGGTCGTCCCAGAGGATCAACAGCTCCTCGTGACCGATGGAACGATCGTACGGCAGGAACTCGTAGTTCGCGGTCGGAAGCACTTCACCTGCCGCGTCGAACAGTGCATCCGTCTGCACGTTCGCGTTGATCGGCACGTTCGACGCGATGCGGACCAAGCGGCGGTTCGCGCGGTTGCGGCGATCACCGTCCGTCGGAGTGATCCGACGATACGCGTAGACATCGACCAACCGCCCCACCTCCACGCTGGTGAGCTCCACTCGACCGGAGTCACCCGCTTCACCGACGGGAGTGCGACCGTCGCACGCAGTCATCACTGCGGCCATCAGGATTACCGGGATGGCGAGGCGCTGCGCGCCCAGCCGTCGCGTGTTTTGGTGGTTCATGTGGCTTGCCTGGTTCGGAGTCGCGGTCTCTTAGCGTCGCTGTGAATGTGGGTATCAGTGGTCGGAAGTCTTCCGCGTCGTCCGATCAGAAGCGGAAGGGCAGACGCAGGAAGTGGATCTCGGGTCGCGGCGTCGCCGGGCCGAGGGCGGGAGGACCATCGGAAGGACTCACGCGGAACTCGCCATCGAAGATGATGTCCCACTGCACGAACGGCGCGTGCAGGTTGCGAATCGCCTGCTGAGTCGACGGATTGGACAAGTCGTAGACGAACGTGTTGGCCGCCGCCGGGAAACGAGTCGCAGTGGCACTCGCCGGGTTCTGGTGGAAGGCGAAGCCGATCTTCACGTTCGAGTTCGGCAGACGATCGCCGCTCGACGAGAGGTAGGTCGCGCCCAGTCCCTCGACGCCGTTCGTGATCACCTTGAAGAACTTGGCGAGCACGCGCGCCTGCGTCGCCGAAGCCGGCAGTGCACCACCCTCGGTGGACAGCACCAGCGTCCGGTTCGTGTGCGACAGGATCTCGAAGGATCCGACGACGCTCCCGGTGGCGTTCAACAGCTCGGCCTCGTAGTGGCTGTAGCGATCTGCGATGTCCCCGAGCACCGCCGAGGTGAGCTCGACCCGGTACGCCGGCTTGCCCTGGAACGAGGAGTTCTCGTTGCGAGTCAGGATCCCGGTGGCGTTCACGACGGTCGGGTAGACGAGGCGGCCGGTGTTGGCCTGCACCGTGAACGAGGCGTAGCCAGTCGCGGTGTCGAGACCCGCGAACTCGTACTGTGGCCCGGCGACCGCGCCGCCCGAGGTCACTACGCCGCGCGGATCCAAGTCCTCGGCCAAGAGGTCGCGGCGACTCGTGGCGCCCGTGTCGATCCATTGTGACCGCAAACGAGACCGCGCCGCGAACGGAACGGGCAACAGCATCGGCGAAGGCCGGATGTCGCCCTCGTCCCCGACGGCGAGCAGGTTGTTGTTGTCGTCGACGAGCTGGCCGACTGCGTTGGGGTAGCCGCGCCAGGCGAGGATGCCCTCCTTCGTCGCGCCGGACACCTGCACGCCGTTCTGGAACACGCGGATGTTGTCGTCGAAGATCGTGCGCGTTCCGTCGGTGCCGGGAGGCGCAACGGTGCCGGGCGGGACCATCAGCTGCACGATGCCCATGCCGCCGAAGCCACCGAGCGGCGCCGAGTCGTACGTCGATCCCGCGGGCACGGCGACTCCGTTGGCCGGGTACTTCTTCGACTGGTTCGGAGCGACGCCGGTGCGGCAGACGCCGCCGTCGGCAGACACCGTGAAGTCGTAGTTGTTCGCGGCGTAGGTGTAGGTCGTCCCGTTGCCGCGAGCGTTGATGTCGATGCCGGTCGACGACATCAGCACCACCATGCCGCCGGCACCGCCGCCGCCGCCGCCGCCCTTGCTCGAGGCGCCGTTGATCTCGCCGGCGCCGCCGTGGCCACCGTCCGCGGAAATGGTGCCCGTGCTGCGGATGACGATGCGACCGAGCGCCTTCACGATCAGGACGCCGCCGCCGCCACCACCACCGCCGCCGCTGCTGTCGTTCTCGAAAGACGGATCGGGGTTGCAGTTGGAGTTGAAGGCGCGGTCGCCACCGCCACCGCCGCCGCCACCACCCATCGGGATGGACAGCTCGCCGACGATGCGGAGGTTGCGGGCACGGTCGAGGCCGCCGCCCCAGAAGTTGTTGTCGGTCCGCGAGTCGGAGAAGACGATCGCGGCCGGCGGACCACCGTTCAGGCTGCGCGCGGCGTTGCCAGCCGCACCGGACGCCTGGCCGGAGATGCCACCGCCGAAACCACCGATGCCGATCTGCTGCGGGAAGATCGGCTGGGTGTTCCCGGCGTCGCCCGCCTGGATCATCTTCTGCTTGAAGAACGGGTCTCCCTGCGTGGCCATCGAACCACCGCCGCCGCCGGAACCACGATCGACGCCTGGATTGCACGCGATGTTGCCGCCGACGCCGCCCTTCAACGGAACCTGAAGCGGGCCATTGCCCTTGCCGCCGCCGTCGAGGTCGCGCTCCGTTGCCTTCGGCGACCCGGCGCCACCGCTGCCACCGCCGCACACCCCGACGCCGCCTGCCTTCGGCACGTTGGCATTGCCCGAGGTGACGACCGTGTCCGCATCACCGCCGCGCACGGTCAGCGTTCCGGCGACGTCCATCGTGCCACTGACGAGCCAGACCATCGGGTTCGTGCCCTGGCCGCGCACGACCTTGCCTGAGCCGATCGTCACGTTCCGGAACGAGAAGACGCCGCCGGAGACGTTGAACGGCGAAGCGCCCTTCGGCGTGACCGTCGTGAAGTTGGTGTTCAGCACCGTGTCGACGGGATCCGGATCGAAGTCGAGACTGGTCGGCGAGCCCTCGAACGCGAAGCCTGCCTTGATGAAGCCGTTGCCGACTTCCGCGAGCGGCTCGAGGAACGGCGCCGAGAAGTCGACATGCGAAGAACTGACGAAGTCCTCGACGAGCGCCGCGAACTGCTGGTCGAACGAACGCTTCGTCGTGAAGGTGCCGAACGTCGACGTGTACGACGCGTTGTTCTGGTTCGACTCGCCCGAGATGTCCTCGAGGGTTTCGAGCACAACGACCTTGATCGTGGCGTTGTTCGGCAACACGCCGATCGGCCGCATCACGACCGTCGCCCCACTGACGTCGTTGCGCTCCAGTTCGATGTCCGCGGGAATCCATGCCTCGGTTCCGATCGAAGGATCCACGTCGGCGTACTCGAGGTACATCCGGCCTCGGGTGAGCTTCGACCTGGTCAGCGGGTTCGTGTCGACGCCGACGGGAACGTTCACGGTGCTCGGGTTGAGCGGCTGATCGAACAGCAGACGGATTTCGAGAGGTGGCAAGCCGAGCTTGTTCAGAACCACGCCCGGGCCGTCCGGCGCCGTGGTACCGACACCATCCGGCGTCGGCGTGATCTGCAGTCCGGTCCGGCGCGGTCCTCCGCCGATCGCGTTGCGGAACAGCTGCGTCGGAGTCGTGCCGTCGGCGGTCGAAACGCGGAAGGTGAAGGGCGACTTGAGGCCCTTGCCCGACTGGTCGAGCAGCACCGTACCAGCGATCCGGTCGCCGCCGATGAGGCTGACCTCGTACGTCCTGCCGGGCTTGAAGGAACCATCGGAGAACGTGTTGTTCGTCGGCAGCTTCGGTTCGAAGCTGAGGCGTCGCCCCACATCCACGTCGCCGGGACTCCGCTCCAGCTTGAACGTGCCCGGAACGGGTTCGTTGACGATGTTGCCGATCTGATCGCGGACGATGAAGCTGAACGTCGACAGGTTGGCCGAGCCGAGCGCCACCGAGTTGCTGAAATCGATTCGGATCGGATCGTTCAGGAAGAGCAAGCCGTTGTTCGACGGCTCGGTCTTCAACACCAGGAAGTCGCCGCCGGTCTTGATCTCACCCGTCGTGGCGCCGCCGCCCCCGCCCGAACAGGCGGCGAGAGACAGGCCCACGATGACGCCAAGGCAGGAGAGAACACGGCAGGCCCGGGAGGGCCGCGGGGCGGGGGTCGCTCGATTCATGGTCGCACAGGCAGCTACCGAGGGAGAAGTAGCCGCGTTCCGGGAACGGGTCGCGAAGCGGAAGAGGGTGTCCGCAGACAACATGGGTGAGGGAGTCTATCCGGCGCACAGGACGGCGCCGCACGCGAAGGCAAGGCTTGTGCGGTGGACCGGTGGCATGGGCGAAACGGGATGGTCGGGGCTGAGAATCGAACGGAACCACGCGCTCCCCGCCTGCTCGGCACCCGGACCGCAGCGGTCCGGTGCCGATCCGTCGATGCAGGGCTGCGCGCGATCGCGGCTCACGGGATGAGCTCGAACCGGTAGGAGAGCGAGAACGTCTCGATCGAGGGGCTGACCGGCGGAATCGCGTCCGTGTTGTTGCTCGTCACGAAGCGCCAGTTGACGTAGCGGATGTCGCGCTGCGTGAACGGTTCGTTCGGACGGTTGTACTTGCTGGTGAAGGTCGACGCAGTCAGCTCGTTCGGCTCGTTGACGTACGACGTCACCGTCCGGTTGTAGAAGTAGGCCCACCAATCGCGCGCCGTGCTCGTGCCCGGGATCGGGCGGTTGTCCCACTTGCGAATGTGGGCGTCGCAGGCCTTGAACGGATCGAGCGCGAAGTTGGCGGCAGTCGGCTTCAGGTCATCACGCTCACCCGCGCTCCACAACGCGCCCGGCACAGCAGCCGCTGCGTCGCTGAGGCCGCCCTGCGGACCGAACGCCGGACTCACGGCGAGCCGGTACCACTTGTCCCAGTACCAAGGCGTGGGGTCGACGTTGGACGCCGCGCGGAACTGCGCGACCACCGAAGCGCCCGCTGCGATGGCCTGCGGCGGCGGATCGAACTCGTAGCCGAACTGCGGCCTCACGTTCGCCGGACGAGTGTTCTGGCCGTTCTGCAGGTAGAACGGGCCAAGACGCGGGTCGCCGAACCCTTCGGGCACGCGGTGCGGGTTGTTGAGGTCGACGAAGCCGGCAGTGATGACACTCTGCCGCTTCAGGACATCCATCATGATCCAGTAGAGGGTGTTGTCGCCGGCAGGGGTCCCCCCGCCCGCGGGATACGTGAAACCACCGCTCGGGATCGCCCAGGCCGAGTCACCTGGGGCGCGGCAGAGCGGGGCGGGCTGGGTCGGCAGCGGTCCACGACCCGCGCTCAGCACGCGGAAGTTCGGGATGCTGGACGACTGGACCGTCACAGCGACCTGCCACCCGTTCGTGCCGAACGCGATGTAGCCCGCGCCGAGGGGCTGGTCGGGACGATCACACGCCGTCTGGAACTCGGCGATCATCGGCAGCGCGATGTTGCCGAGCAGGCCGCCCGTTCTCGTCTCCAGGCTGGTGCTCGTCAGCAGCACGTTGGGCGCATCGTTCCAGAATCCATTGGTGAAGCGGAGCGTCGGCGTGCCGCCGATGACCGCGTCCGTCCAGCGGCGGCCGAGACCGTTGGCATACGGCGACACGATGTACGGGCCGTAGCCAGCCGTGCCATTCGCGGTGTCGTTGCCCTGGCCCGAGTCGCCGCCTTGTTCGACGAGCGTTTCGTCGCGGTAGACGAAGTAGGGCTTCTGGAACTTCGGGAGCGGCAGGAACCGGTTCTCACCCTGCGGCTCGTACACCACCCGCGAAGGATCGATCGGCATCGACTTGCCTTCGTAGGCGACGACGGCCGCCGGCTGCGACTCCACTCCGGTGCCGGCCGGGTTGGGATTCCACACGAAGTTCTTCTCGAAGCTCGCGGTGCGGAGACCAGAGTTGGGGAACGACGGCAGTGCGGAGAACGCGCCGAGGCAGGGCACGGGGCGGAACTCGGCATGGCCGAGCTTGAGCGTCGTCGAGTCGAACTCGTCGAACGACAGGATCGTGCCCGTGTAGGGC
>JAEUHQ010000055.1 GCA_016794565.1 Planctomycetota bacterium
CGTTCGACCGCGATCTCGTGTTCGCCGTCGTCGCGGGCGATGCGCAGCCGCACGGTCGTGCGGGCGGGGCCGCGAACGAGCTCGGAGACCGCGTTCTGACGCGACTCGGCGGGCATCGTGCGGATGTCCTTGTCGTCGACACCGACGAGGCGGTCGCCCGGGAGGATGCCCGCACGTTCGGCGGGACCGTCTGCGAGCGGGTAGTGCACGACCATGTCGTCGCCGTGACGCACCACCACGATGCCGATGCCTTCGTAGGTGCCCGTGCTGCGCTCTTCGTGCCGCGCGAGGTCCTTCGGCCCGATGTAGAGGCTGTAGGGATCGACCTTCGCCATCGCGGCGAGCGCGCGGTCGAGCAGTTCCTGTCCGCTCGGCGGATCGACGTGCGCCTCGAGGATCTGTCGGTAGATCAGGTCGAACGCGGTGCGCTGCGGCTCCGGCATCTCGGCGAACCGGCGACTGCCGAGGAACCACCCGATCCCGAGCGCGACGAGCACCATCGCCCAGTTCGCGAAGAGGAACCAGAGCGGCAGCCGCGGTTGCTGATCCATCGGCGCATCGTATGGTCCGTGCGCGTGGCACGCATTCGTCCTCCGATCGCCGCGAACGCACTCGTCGTGCCGCTGTTCGCTGCATTGTTCGCTGCACTGTGCGCCTCGTGTGCGTCGACCGGCGCCGGCCGTGCCGACGTCACGGCTGCGGTCGAGCGCGTCGTCGCCGCTTCGCGGACCGTCGGCGGCCGCATCGGCGTCGTCGTGCTCGACGGCGGCGACGGGGAAGTGCTCGCCGCCCACGCGGCGGACGCAGGATTCCTGCCCGCGTCGAACCTGAAGGTGCTGACCGCGGCGGTGGCGCTCGCGTCGCTCGGACCGGACCATCGGTTCGCCACGGGACTTCTGCGTGCGGGACCGGTGCAGGACGCGGTGCTGCACGGCGATCTCTTCCTGCTCGGCCACGGCGATCCGACTCTCGGCAGCGCGGCGCCGGGCGCCGTGTCGATGCAGCCGTTCGTCGAGGCCCTGCTCGCGTCCGGTGTGCGCCGCGTCGAGGGCCGTGTGTACGGCGACGACGGCTGGCTCGGCGCCGAGCACCTCGGGCGCGGCTGGCAGTGGGATCATCTGCGCGAGGACTTCGCCGCGCCGTTCGGTGCGCTGTGCTGGCACGGCAACGTCGACGACGGCGGCGTGCCGGTGCGTGAACCGGCGATCGCGGCAGCCGCGGCGCTCGTCGCGGCGCTTCGAGCCGCGGGCGTCGAGTGCGGTGAACCGGCGGCCGGCGTCGCGCCCGCGCGCGCCGACTCGGTGCACGTCGTGTACTCGGCGTCGCTCGCAGAACTGCTGCCGCGCATGCTCGGCGACAGCGACAACCTCTACGCCGAGCAGTTCTGGCGCGCGGCAGCGCGGGTGGCGACGGGCGACGGGTCGTCGGCGGCGGCCGAAACGCACAGCAAGGACGTGCTGGCGCGGCTCGGTGTCGATGCTGCGAGGCTTGCATACGAAGACGGCTCCGGGCTGTCGCGCCGCGACCTCGCGCAGCCGATGCAGATTGCGCGCACGCTGGTCGCGTTGCTGCGATCGCCGGATCGTGCAGTGTTCGAGGCCGCGATGCCGCTCGCGGGCGTGTCCGGCACGCTCGCGACGCGCTTCGTCGATGGTCCGGCGCGCGGCGTCGTGCGCGCGAAGACTGGCACTCTCTCGCGCGTCGCCTGCCTGTCGGGCTGGGTGCCGCGGGACGGGCGCGAACCGCTCGTGTTCAGTGTGCTGTGGAACGACTTCCCGGCCGAAGACGAGGTCGCGAGGGCCGTGATCGACGCGTTCGTTCAGGATCTCGCCGGTGCGGCTGCGGTCAGAACGTGAGCGAAGCGCCGATCACGAAGCCGTCGAGGATCAGGTCCGCGTCGTAGCGAAAGCCGTCGTTGTTCCCCTCGGCCGGCAGCTCGCTGTAGCGCCACCCGGCGAAGAACGAGACGTCGCGCATCGGCATCGAGTAGGAGAGGCGGAGTTCCAGATCCTGCAGCGTGCCCTCGAAGTCGCCGCCGAGTGAAAGGTCGGGCGAGATCGCGTACTCGGCGTCGATCGCGAAGTCGCGCCAGGAGACCCGCGCACGCGCCGCCGGGTAGACCGTGTCGCCGTCCATGTCGATGCGCTGCTGGCGCACGCCGTCCGTCGTGCGGCCGCGGAGCGTGGCGTTCCGGTGCGCGACGACGGCGCCGATCCCGAGCTGGAACACCACCGGCCGTTCACGCACCGACGCCTTCCAGTTCACGATCGGCTCGACGTAGCCGATGCGGATCTCGTCCATCTCCGCCTTCATCTGCACGGCGTCACCCGCGAGCAGCCGACCGAAGTCGCCGGCGAGCACGCCGTTCCTCGTCGTGTCCTGGTCGAGCTGGTAGTAGTCGGCGCGGAAGCCGCCGAAGCCGTCGCCGATGTCGACACGGATGCCGAAGTCCTCGCGGTAGTGGTCCTGCCCGAACGTGCGCAGCGTCTCGCGCGCGTTGTCCTGCACCGTGCCCGGCGTCGGAGCCGACTGCATCGCGGCGTCACCGCGCAGCTGATGCACGGCGAGGTACGGCGACACGAGGACGTGCGGCTCGGCCATGGTCAGGGTGCAACTCGTCGTGGCACCGGCGATCCCGAGGAGGAGCAGGGTACGCATGCTGCTACAGGGTAGGTGGCGATCGGGGCAGGAACCACCGCTCGTTGCCGACGAAGGGTGCCGGGCAACCGCGGGCCGGTCGGGTCACGGTCGACTTGAACCTCCGTCGCAGGCTCCTTTGGAGCCACTCGGGCTCGTCCCGGACCTGACCGATAGCCGACAGCCACGTCCTGTGTCACTGGATGCTGCAGCGATCGCAGTAGCCGCTGAACTTCACCTCGCCCTGAAGCGAGCCGTTTCCGCAGTTCGTTGCTTGGTCGAAGTACCTCACGGACCAGATCACGGGGAACTTGTCGCAGCCCGCGATCAAATGTTGCTCCGTGTAGATGACATCTCCAAAAGGGCTCGAGGCAGACCAGTTGCACGGAGAAAGGTCGTCATGAAAGGGTGAGGTTCCCACCGCAAGGCAGTAGGCCGTGAATCCACAGTTCTTCGTGGGAGTGCACTGTTCATTGCCGCACTCACCGGGCTCGGGCGTCAAGAAAGCGTACATCACCAAGTGGCCCTGATGAACAATCTGCGCACCATCCATGAATCCATCCCCGTCGGCGACGTGTGCGTCACAGCCAGCGCACTCTCCGCCTGCCAGGAAGGAGACGTGAGCAGCCTCGCGTGAGGCTGGTATCGCAGCAACTGCTGTGAGCGAAACGAGTGCAAGCAGGGTGCATGCAGGCAGCGAAGCGTCGTTCATTTCTTCTCCTTGAGACGTGCGAAGAGCTCGGGTTGGGGAACATCAGGCCCTTCCTTCACGATGATGCGCAGAATCCACTCGTCTGCCCAGATGGAGAAGACGAGTTCCGCATTGCCGTGGTTGTTTGTCATGGTCCCGTTGACCGTGTAGACCGGCACCTTTCCCTTCTCGGCGGTGTTGCGTCGAACCTCGGTAGCTACCTTCCCCGAACGTATCAAGTCACCGAGGTCCGGCCAGATCGCCATGAAGTAGTCGGCGGCGCGCCACACCTTGTTGTCCATTTGGAGGGAAACCATGGCGTCGAGGCCGTGGGCGTAGTTCTCCGCGGCTCGGACCACTCCCTTTGCGATATCCTCGGCGATGCCGGCGCTCATCAACACGCTGGCGGAGAAGGTGATGGTCTGCTTCTTGGCCGTGAGCGCTTCGGCCACCACTTTGGGTGGCAACATGGCAGCGACTGCCGACTCGGGCGGCGCTGCGGCCCGGACCGCAATCCGACCGGAGGCGATCTGGACCTCGTCGTTCGATGGATGGGTGGGGGTGCTCACCCAGTCAGGGATGTCGATTGGCGGTGGATCCTCCCCCCTGCGCGCATAGGTGATCGCCAGAGCGGCGAGGCCGCAGAGTGCACCTGAGAACGCGATGCCCCGGTGGAATGACCCAGTCTTCTCCATGCTGCCCCACATTCTCTCTCTCTCTCTGTCTCGTCAACTGCCTGGTTTCCGCGCGAAGAACGCGTTTCGGGTGCGGGAATGGGCGGGGGCAGGTGCAAGCTTGCGCACGAGGGAGAGGGCCCCGAAGCTGCGTGGATGACCGAAGCCTTCCTCGAACGCGACTTCAAGGCCTACGAGAAGCACCGCCAGGACGACCCCGAGTACAACGCACTGCGGCTGAGCGTGCGGCGCAAGCTGAAAGCGATGGTCGACGCGGTGGGCAAGGAGGCGAAGGCGCTCGGCACCGAACTGTCCGCGCAGGCTGGCTTGCACCATCCGTACACGTTCAACGCGTATCGCGTGCGCGAGCAGCGCGCCTACCTGTGCCGCGGCACGAAGGAACGGAAGAAGCTCGGCGCGTTCTTCGGCGAGGCGCTCGGCAAGGACGCGGAGACGCACTACATCCAAACGGTGCTGGAAGTGTGCATCGACGACCAGATCGTCGAGGCCGCGCTGCGCATCCATCCGCAGGCGTGGTGGGACGGCGAGAACCTGAAGAAGAAGCTGCTGAACGACCCGGCGAAGCTCGAGGAGTTCTGTTCCCTGCTGCGGGCGCTGCCGAAGGGCTTCAACCTGAAGCTGCACGACTGGAAGAAGGACAACTGGTGTGCGTCGGCGAAGGCAAGCGAAGTGAAGGAGATGTTCACGCACTACACGCCCGGCAACCACTGGCTGCACGTGCAGCGGCAGCTGCCGAAGGAGGACGCCGTCGGCATGGGAGTGGAGGCCGAGAAGTGGGTGAGCGCGTCGCTGATCGCGCTGCTGCCGGTCTACAAGTTCACGCTGTGGGACCCCGCCGCGTGACGTTCGAGCTCCATTGAGGACCCGACTCGGGTGCGACAATGACTCCGTGAAAGAAAGGCGCGTCAGCGCCGAGTCGTCCTCGCGGCGCGCAGTCCGAGGTAGCGGCTGCGGACGGACGGCGAGATCCTGCTGCGATCGCCGGTCTGGGAGAAGTCGGCATCCAGGTCGAAACCACCCCCGCGGCCGCATCGGTCTGTCTTCCCGTCAGGTGGCTCTGGTCGGCGACCGTCTCCGTCACGCTCCGTTCCGTAGCCTGAATACTCGTCGAGGCACCACTCCCACAACGTGAGGCCTCTGTCCAACAGGCCGAACTGGTTGGGGATCGAGTCCTGGTCGGCCCCTGTCGCGAACTCCGCTGCCGATCCACCGCGGCGGCCGTACTCCCATTGCAGTTCGCTGGGCAGGGTCAGGCCATGTGCCGGCAAAGCGATGGCGGCGTCGAGCCAGCTCACCCTTTCGACTGGAAGTGCGAGCCGGTTCGCGGCCTTGGCGAAGCTCGGGTTCTCGCCAGTCCACCGTAGCCACTGGCCCTGCGTCACTTCGTGCTCGCCGAGAAAGAACGGATCGAGTCGCACCGTGAGTCGCTTCTTCGCGCCTTCGTCATCGGCGGGCGTACCCGGGGGCAATGTACCGCCCGGTAGCAGGACGAACACGATGCCCATGTCTCCGGTGACCTTGATTCGCCCATCCGACTCGTGTTCGGGGATCGGCAGCGTCGCCGGATCCTGCTCGCCATCCCACGCACTGCGCAGGTCGTAGAACTCCCACAGCTTCGATCGCGGGTTCATGCCGATCGGCACGAGGCCCCACACGTCCTCGTCGCGCAGCGGGATGTCCTGGCCCTTGTAGAGTTCGCTCGCGACGACGCCATCGGCCTTCGCGATCGCCGCGCGTGCCTCGGCCCACGTGTGCTTCGCGTGCGGGTGCGCAAGAGTCAGCGGACCAGCGATCTTCGCCCAACGGCCACGGCGCTCCATGTCCGGCACGAGCTTCTCGATCTCAGGAAGGCGATCGACGAAGTCCCGCAGCGACCTCTCGAGGAAACGCCCTGCGGCGAGTGACGCACCGTCACCTGCCGTCGCACCAACCACCGCACCATCACGGTAGGTGACGGACCAGTCTCCTGTGCTGCGTTGAAGCGACCTGATCACGGCCGACGCATCGGCCTTCTTCTGCAGCAGCATTGTCGCCCTCTCCAGCCAGTCTTCGATCGCAGCAGCCTGTTCGGGATGCCCAGGCGACAGCTCCGATGTTCTGAGCAACTGCTCCAAGTCGACCACGAGGGAGAGCTGGTTGAACTGTGCAACCTTGCCCTCGACGAAGATCCTCTGCTCTTCCGCCTCCTCCCGAGCTGCGTTCGCGTCGCTGGCGTAGGTCGAGGTGCCGACGATGCCGGCCACCAAGATGAGCGCCGTCGCCGCGAGACTCGCTGCGAGCGCTCGGTTGCGCCGCACCCACAGCTTCATCTCGACCAGCGCGCCGGTCCGGTAGGCCTTCACCACGCGCTGCGCGAGGAAGGCGCGCAGGTCGTTCGCCAGCTCCGTGACGTTCGCGAAGCGTTCTCCTCGGTCGCGCGCCATCGCCTTCTCGACGATCGCGACCAGCTCCGCTGGCACGCCTTTCTGGATCTGCTCGATGCGCTTCGGCGCACCCTCGACGACGTCGTTCAGGATCCGGTACGCCGGTTGGCGCACACCCGGCGTCACGTACGGCGCACGCCCCGTCAGCAGCTCGTACATCATCGCGCCGATCGCGTAGACGTCGGCGCGCACGTCGAGATCCTCGCTGCGCGCCTGCTCCGGCGGCATGTAGCTCGGCGTGCCCAGCTGCTGGCCGTCCATCGACACCACCGACGAAGCGGTGTCGATTTCCGCGTCGCGCTTTCGCGCCGACTCGATCTTCGACGCGCCGGTGCCCGCGTCCTTCGCGATGCGCAGGTCGTGGCGGTCCTGCTGGCCCAGCACCTTCGCGAGGCCCCAGTCCATCACGTAGACCTCGCCGAAGCGGCCGACCATCACGTTGCTCGGCTTGAGATCCCTGTGCAGCACGCCCTTGTCGTGCGCGTAGGCCATCGTGTCGCAGACCTTCAGCACGACTTCGAGCGCGCGCGTGAGCGGCCATTCCGCATGCCCCGCGAACGCATCGGCGAACACGTCGCTCGCGGTTCGGCCCTTCACGAGGCGCATCGTGAAGTAGACCTTGCCCGTCGCGTCGAGACCGAGTTCGTGCACCGGCACGACGCCAGGATGGTCGAGCTGGCTCGTGACCTGCGCTTCTTCGAGGAACCGCCCGAGCAGCTGGTTCGCGAGGCGCTTCTCTTCGCCGTCGCGCGGCGTAGCGCGTTCGAGCAGAACCTTCATCGCGAGGCGGCGGTTCAACAGCCGATCGTGGATCCGGAGCACGGCGCCCATGCCGCCCTTGCCGACCTCGGTCTCGAGCGCGAAGCGGTCGACGTCGAGCTTCGGTGCCTTGCCCAGCTTCGCCAGCAGATCGCCGGTCGCGGTCGACTGCACGCGCTCGCGCCCACCCGATGCGTCGCCGGCGAGCGTCGCGTCGTCGTTCGTCGTCGAGCGCAGCAACGCCATCGCCTCCGCGACCAACGCGTCGTCCGGCGCGTTCGCGCGGACGAACGCTTCACGTTCCGCGAGCGGCAGTGCCCTGGCGGCGGTGATCAGTTGCTGCAGCTTCGTGTGCCGCGAGCGGGAGTCCTCGGCGTTGGCGGTCATGCCCTTCGTCGCCGACAAGTGTGGGCGCAGCGCCGCGCCGGGCAAGCCGCTTCCGGAGAACGCCGGCGCCCGCCGCGCGACCCCGGCTCAGCCCGCTCGGTCGCCGGCGGTCGCGGGCGCGCGCGCGAACGCAGCCTGCACGGAGAGCACCGTGTCCTGGAGGTAGTGCACCAGCAGCAGGCCGAGGCCGAGCACGTAGTACGCGAACAGCACGGAGCCCGGGCGATAGAGCGGCAGGCCGGTGGACGGATCGAGCGGTGGCGCCTCGTGCCCGAACAGCACGAGGCGACCGTCGGTCGCCTTCTCGATCGTGATCGCGAGGGCGAAGATCGCGGCGACCAGCGCCAGTGTGCTGCCGACGGCGATCGCGTACGCGCAGCCGGCGCGGCCCGGCCGTGCGAACTCGCGGAGCCAGTGCGATCGCACGGAGCCGCCCGCGACGGCTTCGCGGTGTTCGAGCAGAGCGAGGCGAAGGTACTGGAAGCAGTGCCACGCGTTGATGCCCTGGAACGCGCAGTCGAGGCTCGGCGCGAGCGGTGCGAGACCGCAGCACGCGCCGGCGACGAGCGCCAGGCGGTCCGCCGGCGCGATCGCTTCCCTTCGCTGCCGGAGTCGCACGATCCGCACGACGAGCGTGCCGTACGCGAGCACGAAGGCGGCCGTGGTCATGATCCAGGGCAGCGGTCCGTGCAGCAGTTCGGGCAGCACGGGCGTCGCGCGCCCGATGCGGAAGACGTAGTCGTCGGCGAACGCCGCCGATCCGCCGAGTGCACGGACCACGCGCGTCGCGAGCGCGTCCGGGTCGGCGACGGCCGCTGCGCCGTCGGTGGCTCCCATCGACATCCGGAAGAGCGACACCGGGTACAGGGCGAGCAGCACGACGGCGCGGCCGAGCCATGCCGATCGTCGCGGCAACTCGCTGCGCGGCGACAGACGCATCCCGACGTGGATGTGTTGCTGCGCGACGTGCATGCCGGCCCAGAAGAAGAACCCGGTCAGCAGCAGCGTCATCGGGGACCGCCCCGCGATCGACGCATCGAAGAACGTGCTGGCGACCGCGACCGCTGGCACCGCGACGAGGAGCGCCACCGATGCGATCGCCAGCGCCGTCGCGCGGCGCCAGAACGCGGTGTCGCCGAACGTGCGCGCCACGGTGGCGAACACGTGCGGACCGCCGAGCGGCAGCATCACGGCCAGCGTGACCAGATCCTCGCTCGCCGGTGTCGAGACGCCGAAGGCCCGCAGTGCGGCGAACAGGACGAGCGGCAGCGGCACGAGCAGCGCGCCGCCGACGAAGAACCACCGATCCGCCCCGGGCCCGCTCTTCGTGCGGAGGTCCATCGGTCACCGCCGGGGAAGCAGGATCTCGAGGCCGAAGTGGTCGGAGACGAAGCCGTGCTCCGATGGCCGGTCGTAGGCGCGGTGTGCGCGCGTTTCGCGACCGGGAAGGGCGGCGCCGACGAAGACGTGATCGATCGCGGCGGGCGGTTCGGGCGTCGCGAGCGGGTTCTGGAAGTGGTCGTACGTCGGTTCGTCACCCGAACGACGCTCGATCCCGAGCGCCGCGAGTCGATCGACCAGCGCAGGCCACTCGGCGTCGCCCGGAGCGCAGTTGAAATCGCCGAGCACGACGCAGCAGCGATCGCCGCACTCGGCGATCCAGGCGGTGAGTTCGCGGATCTGGTCGGCGCGGATCGTGCCCGCGTCCACGCCGCTCTGCAGGTGCACGTTCCAGACCGGGATCGATCCGCCGCCTGGAGCCGACAGCACGGTGCGCAGTGCGCCCTTGCTGGTCCACACCTCGACGCCGGACGCCGACGAGAAACGGAACAGGCGGGACTCGACGATCGGCAGGCGGGAGAGGGTCATCAGGCCGTTCTGGCCGAGCAGACCGCTCGCCGATTCACACCACGCCGCGTCGTAGCCTTCGACCAGCAGCGGCGTCCTCGACTCGTCGTCCCACACTTCTTGCAGCGCGACGACGTCCGGCGCGCTCGCGTCGATCGCTGCCGCGATGCGAGAGCAACGGTTCGCGACGTCGTTCCCAGCGGGCCAGGGCAGGCCGAACACGTTCAGGCTCTGCAGCAGGAGGCCGTTGCGCAACTGCGAGGCGTTCCGCGGCGGGGCCGACGATCGCACCGCGGCGCGGGCCGCCCGGGGCAGTCCGCCGGCCGCGAACGCAACCGCGACGCTCAGGATCGCTGCCAGCCGGAGGCGACGATCGCGCAGCACCCCGAGAAACGGATGCGCGACGAACCGGCGAAGCTTCTGGGCTCGCAACCGCACGGAACGGCAGCTTGGCGTGCGTCGGTTTGCCCACGATGAGCGTCAGCTGAAGATTCGCTGCGGCGCGACCACAGCAGCCGGCCCGCGAAGCGCCGCGGCGGCGTCCGGTGTCAGCACGCGCGGCACCTTGTTCTGTCCGCCGACCTTCCCGCGTTCGCGCATCCACGCGAGGAAGCTGCCGCTGGGCAGTTTCGCGACGAGCGGCGGGCGCAGTCCGTGGGTGCGGTGCGTGGCGTAGTCCTCGTTGCCGGTCGCTAGCGCGCCATCGATCGCTCGCGCGAACGCGTCGAGGTCGTGCGGCTCCCGGCGGAACTCGACCAGGAACACGTGCCGGCCCTTCGGCTCGCCGGGCTCGGGGAACTCGGTCGTGACCGCGAACTCGTCCACCGACGCGTCGCAGCTCGCAGCGGCCGACGCGACCGCACGATCGAGTTCGCCGCCGCTCACGTGTTCGCCGAAGGCGTTCAGCGTGTGCGCGATCCGCCCCGCGAACTCGAGCCGCAGGGGATCGCATCCGACGAATCGGACCGTGTCCCCGAGCACGTAGGACGCCATCCCCGCGTCGGTCGTCACCGCGACGGCGTACTCGACGCCGGGTTCGACGAGGGCCAGCGGGGTGCGCCGGGGACTTGCAGCGCCGAGTTCGTCGCGGGGCACGAACTCGAAGACCGCGCCGCGGTCGACGAGCGGCAGCATCCCGCCGGAATCGGGAGTGTCCTGCACCGCGAGCATGCCGCCCTCGGAAGCCGAGTAGGTGTCGACGAACTCGACGCCGTCGCCGAACAGCTCGCGGACCCGCGTGCGGTAGGGGGCGAACGCGACGCCGCCGTGCACATACAGGCTGAGGTGGGGCCACACGTGGCGCAGGGTCGTCGCCTGTCCGCCGCGTTGCCGCACGGCGGCGAGCACTTCTTCGCCCCACAGCACGATCCACGACGGCACGCCCGCGACCATGCGCAGGTCCTGATCGATCGTCGTCGCCGCGGCGCGCCGGACCTTCTCTTCCCAGTCGGGGATCGCGCGAATCTCCGGTGCGGGCGCGTGCCAGCGGCGCAGCAGGCGCGGCACGTGCAGCGCCATGATGCCGGTGTTGTCGCCGATCACCGCAGGACCGTCGTTCCGCATGGCGGTGCAACCGCCGAGGAACAGGAGCTTGCCGCCGAAGATCCCGCCGCCCTGGCGTGCGAGGTGGGGCGCCAGTGCATCGAACCCGCCGCCTTGGTTGCTGCGGATCGTCGAGTCCGGGACCGGCAGGAACTTCTCGCCGCTCGTGGTCCCCGACGAGATCGCCCAGTGGCGCACGATGCCCGGCCAGCACACGTCGGGCTCGCCGCTCCGCGCCCGATTCCACCACGTCGCCATCGTCGAGTGGTCGTGCAGCGGCAGCGCGTTCGCCAGGTCCTCGACGCGTCGGACGCCGGCCAGGCCGTGCAGACGACCGAACTTCGTGTTCGCCATCCTCGCGGCGATTCGCGCGAGCAACGCGTCCTGTGCGCGGCGCGGGTCGCGCGCGAGGCGGCGCATGGTCGCGAGGCGTCGGCGTGCCACCGCCGCGGCGATCGGACCGGCGACGTTCATTGCGCCGCGACCGCGGCGCGGCGGGCGTTCGCGACCGGCCCGTCGGCGATCGCGTCGGGCATGGAGATGCCGCCGATGACCTCGGCCGCGCAGTCGGCGACGGCCATGACGCTCAGCATCGGGTTCACGCGGATGCTGTGCGGGAACAGGCTCGCGTCGCTGACGAAGAGATTCTCGAAGCCGTGCACCCGGAACTCCGGGTCGACCACGTCGCGCCGCGCATCGTTGCCGGCCGCTGCCCCGCCCTGTGGGTGCGACGAGCCGAATCCGACGAGGTCCTTCTGGTCGCGCAGGAAGCGCGGCAGTTCGTCGAGGTCGGCGAACCGCGTCACCGGCGGCACCCCGGCCAGAGGCAGGAACACCCGCGTTGCGCCGCCAGCGAGCATCGCCGCTGCGGCGGTCGCGAGGCCGTCGCGGAACGCGGCCACTTCGTCGGCGCCCATGCGGAAGCGGATGTCGGAGTGGTCGAAGAAGCGCTTCAGGAGCCGATGGCCGACGCCGAGGAACACTTCGCCGGTCGGTCGTGTCGGCACGAGAACGCCGAGGGCCGCGAGGCGGCGGTAGTTCGCCATGCGCTCCGCGTGGTCGGTGCCCCAGCCGGGCAGCGTGAGCGCCATCGACACCGGCGGATTCTGGATCTGCTCGAGCCCGAAGCGCGGCTCGATGTAGTGCACGCACATCTGATCGCCGTCGAAGCCGTCGACTTCTTCGGGGAACTCGCCGAATGCGACCGCGCCGGCGTTGAAGGACGTGCGCTTGCCAGCGCGACTCGGGTGGATGCCCGATCGCAACAACAGCTCCGGAGTGTTGATCGCGCCGCCGGCGAGCACGTAGCGCTCCGCGCGAAGCACGAACTCCTTGCCCGTGGCGACCTCGCGGCAGCGCAGACCGCGCACGCGGCCGCGGGAGTGCTCGATCCGGCGCACTTCGATGCCGGCGTCGATCCGGGCCCCGTGCGCCATCGCCATCGGGATCCACGTCTGGGCCGCGTCCATCTTGCGCCCGTAGCGGCAGCCGATGTTGCAGAAGCCGCAGCCCACGCAATGCAGCATCGCCTTCTGGAACCTGCCCGGTTCGCGGCCGATCGCGCGGAAGCCGTTCTCGAGGCGTCTGGTCGCGGGGTTGTGCAGGTCCTCCGGCAGGAGCGAGACGTTCAGTACGGACTCGACGCGGCGGTAGGCCGCGGCGAGGCGGTCCGGCGGCAGTGCGAAGCCGTGCGCCCCGAAGCTCTGGCGCACGTCCTCCGGCATGCGGAAGCACACGGCGTTCGTGAGCACGGTCGAGCCGCCGACGCAGTTCCCCTGCAGAACGAACATGTCCGCCTCGTTGTTCGTCTGCGCGCCGCCGTCCTTGTAGAGCCGCGCGATCATCGCGGGCTCGTCGTGGGTCATCTCGCTCGCCCGCACGAACGGTCCGCGCTCGATCACGGTGACCGCGCGGCCGGCCGCGGCGAGGTGGTAGGCGACGACGCTGCCACCGGCGCCGGAGCCGACGACTGCGATCTCGGTCCGGCGATCGGCGCTCATCCAGCGACCTTCCGGCGCGCGAGCGCCGCATAGGTCGCCGTGCGGGCCCGGCTGGGCAGTCCGCGCACCCGTTCGCGCATCGGCCGGAAGCCGCAGGAGCGCCCGACCGACGGGTCCGCGTAGTAGCCCATCCGCACCAGCTGGCGCACGAGCGAAGGCACTGCGAAGAGACCGCGCGTCGTCGAGAGCCGTTCGGCGATCCAGCGGCGGCGCGCGGCGAGCGGCAAGCGTGAGAGTCGCGGCTGCAAGCGTGTCCACGGGGAGAACTCGAGCAGCGCCAGCATCATCGTCGTGCGCCAGTGGCGCGGCGAACGGACCCTGACGAGGTAGCCGTCCACGTTGCGCGCCACGGTCGCGAAGCCCCCTGCGGGAGGCGTACCCAGCGTCGCCTCGGCGTACCCTTCGATGCTGCGGGCGAGGAAACGCGGCAGCGTCCGGAACCCTTCCGCGCGCCCGAGCCGCCGTTCTCTCGACAACCAGAAGAGCACGAACGGTAGCAGCGGCAGCCACACGGGGGACGACACGAGCAGTGCCAGCAGCAGAAGGCCGACGCGCGTGTTGAGGCTCATGGCCCGGAAATGGACGGAGCATCCGTCAAGCCGGTGCGAAGACTCGCGCAGGATTCACCGTGCGCGACCGTCCGCCGGGCCGGGTCGCTACAAGCGCGCCCAATGGTCACCGCCCAGTCGCCGAGTGCCGAGCGCCTCTGGTTCCTCCGCAAGTTCCTGCGGGAGCCGACCCACATCGCGGCGCTGTCGCCGAGTTCGCGCTGGCTCGCCGCGGCGATGGTGCGCGACCTGGCGATCCGGCCCGGCGGCGCCATCCTCGAGTTCGGGCCGGGCACCGGGCCGTTCACTGCGGCGATCGCCGAGCATCTGCGCGCCGTCCCGGGCTCGCGCTATCTCGGGATCGAGCGCGACCCCGAGTTCGCGGTGTTCCTGCGTCGGCGATTCCCGCAGCTCGAGTTCAGGAACGACGACGTCGTCCGACTCGGCGCGATCCTCGCCGGGATGCCCGACCTGCACCCGGCGGCGGTGGTCTGCGGCCTGCCGCTCGTCTCGATGCCAGTGCCGGTCGTCGACGAACTGCTGCGGCGAGTCGCGGCTGTCCTGCCGCCCGGAGGCGTGTTCCGGACGTTCTCCTACGTGCACACGATGCTGAACCCGTCGTCGTGGGCGCTGCGTCGCCGGATGCGCCGCATCTTCCGTTCGTTCTGCGTGCGCGGCCCGGTGTTCCGGAACGCTCCTCCCGCACTGATCTTCGAAGGAGCGATGTAGCGCGTTCTGCGGCCCGGATCGGCTGCGCGCGCGGTCACTGGCTCGGATAGGTCGCCTTCACCCACTCCATCCACTTCGTGTCGAAGTCGAGCACCGAGACGCCGTACGCCTCCTGCAACGCAGTGCGGCAGGCGCCGACGATGTCGCGCTGGTCGGGGCCCCACTTCTCGTCGACGCGGCCCTTGATGGCGAAGAGGAACTTGCGCCACTTCTCGGGACCCTGCGACATCAGCCAGTCCATGCGCGACCAGATCGCGACGTGGTCGTTGAACGTGATGTTGCCGAAGTCGCGCCACTGGAAGACCTCGGCGAACGTCGCGAACTTCGAGGGGTTGGCGATCATGCCGCGGCAGTACACGTCCCACTTGGCGACGTTCTTCATGTCCGCGATCGAGCCTTCGTTCTGGTCGAAGTCCGAGTAGAGGATCGACACGCGGCGCTCGTGCCAGTGTGCGTACGCCTCGCGGATCCAGACCGGCAGGTCGTAGTTGTAGTACCGGAACGAATCGAGCAGGTTCTGGCTGATGTTGAAGACGAGGGAGCAGTGCAGCGCGGTGTCGTGCTTGCGCGGGAAGTCGTCGTTCTCCGTCGCGATCGCGAGCAGCAGGCTGCTCAGCTCCTTGAAGTGCCAGCGCTGCGCGTGCTTCGAGTCGCGGCCGAGGTACTTCTTCATGTAGGCCTGGAACGGCCCGAGCTTCTCGAACACGACCATGAGGAACTTGTCCTTCATCCCGAGGTACGGGCCGTAGCCCATGTACCGCGCACCCGGCCGCGGGTAGACCTTGGTCGAGTCGGTGGGGAAGTCCTCGTCCTTCACGCCCCACAGTTCCTGCGTCTCGGTGTACAGCTTCTCCATCCGGTGCGCGGTCAGGTGCGCGCGCAGCCAGGGATCGAGCACGCGCGTCTTCGGGTTGATGTCGGGGAGCTTCAGCGCGAGCTCCTCGAGTTCGGCCCTGATCTTGTTGCGCGTCTCGAGCTCGCCTGGCGGCACGTTCCACGCGGGCAGGTTGGTGCCGATGCGGAAGTGCTTCGTCTCGATCCAGAGGATCTGGATGTAGTCGATCGCGGCATCGACGTCGCTCGTCAGCACGGGCTTGTCCGCGATGCCGCCGAACGGGAACGGGCCGAACGACACGTAGCCGGCCTTCTCCAGCGCTTCGGGTTTGTTCTTCGTGTACGGATCGATCCGCCACTTCGGGATCTTGTCCTTGTCCGTCGGTGCCTGCGCGCACAGGACGGCGCCGAGGAGGGAGGCGGCGAGGAGGGTGCGGGATGCGTGCATCGTGGTGTCCGGCGCGGAAGAACGCGGGGGCCGGTCGGCTGTTCAGACCTTCTTCGCCCAGGCCTTGGCCATTTCGATCACCTGGAACACGGGCATGTTCTCGATCGGCGCCTCGTCGTGGAGCACGCGCATCGCGTTCACGGCCTCCTTCTTCACGGTGTGGTCCGTTGCGTCGAGGTACGGCCGGACCGAGCCGGCCTGGTCCTTGGTGGCGAGATAGCGGGCGAGCCGCAGCCCGTTCGCCTGGTCGGGCACGGGGGCCTTGCCGATCGCCTCGAACACCCAGGTGCCGGTGTCGAGGCTGCGGGCCGCGGGTAGCACCTCGGTGATGATCGCCTGCACTTCCTGCCAGTGCGACTTCGTGTAGGCCATCACCGGCGCGAGCGCCCCCTTGTCCTTCAGCGCGAGCGCGCCGAGCGCCGCGTGGAACGCGGTCGACTCGTCCTTGTCCTTCATCGTGGCCTGCAGCACCGGCAACAGCTCCGGGTCGACGAAGCGGCACATGCGGATCGTGAGGTAACGACGAACCTCGACGCGCGGCTTCTTGATCTCGCGGGCGACGAGAGCCGCGTGCTGCGGCCCGATGACGTTGTCGAGCACGTCGAAGATGGGGCGATTCAGGTTGTCGGGACGATCCGAGGTCTCGAGCAGCAGGATCGGCACGGCGCCGGCGCCGAGCTCGGTGAGTGCCTTCTTCGCCGGATCGTGCAGGGCCGCGTCGGGCTTGCGGAACTGGCCGATCAGTGCACGAACCCGATCCTTGTCGGTGTCCGCGAGGGTCGGCCACTCCGCCACCTTCTCGACCTTCGCCGGCTTGTCGGTCGTCGCGGGCGCGTCGCCTTTCTGCGCGGGCAGCGCGGCGAGCAGGAGGCCGTGGGCCAGGAGGATGAACGCCTTGTTCGATGACGGCATGCGGTTCACGGGAGCTTCGGGAGGACGAGCCAGTTCGGGAGCGCTTCGCGGAAATCCGGGTGGACGAACGTCACCTTGTTCGCGATGCGCGTCTCCTCGGCGTGCAGCCATCCGAGCCATGCGGCGTTGTCGTGCGTGGCGAAGGCGACGACCGTGGCTTCGGCGTAGTCGCCGACGGTCGTCGCGTGCTCGTTGATCGCGCTGCAGGCGGCGAGGACGTAGCCGAACGGCATCTCGATCGGCTGGCTCACGGAACCCGTCAGCAGCGGGTCGAACAGGAACATCGCGACCGGCAGCTTGGCCTGGCCGCGCGTCACGCGCGACCGTTTGACGTCCGGCATGGACTGCGTCTTGTTCTCGAGTTCCTCGAGATTCGTCGCGACCGAGCGCAGTGCCTTCGCCAGTTCGAGCTGCTTTCCGCGCTCGGCCGGGAACGCGCGCTGCGCCAGGCGCAGGGGCAGCAGGTGTTCCTCGAGGATGCGCAGGATCTTGGCCTTGCGCCCGCCTTCCGGGATGTAGCCGTCGAGGAACTTCAGGTACGGATCGAGTTCAGCGAGTCCGATCGTGATGCCGTCGACGACGAGGAGTCGTGTTTCGGGCGGCGGCTCTTCGTGGCACGACGAGAGTCCGTGGAGGGCGGTGATCAACAGCGCCGTGGTTGCCTTGGTGCGGAACATCGGGATCACGGTGTGTCGAGGGCGGCGAGGAAGGCGCCGACCGGGCCCGTGAGGTAGCGGTACGTTTCGTAGAGTAGCTCGGCCAACAGGGGGGCGTCACCGACGGCGATCGGGCCGGCGAAGCTGCCCGTCGCTTCGACCCAGACCGAGCGCGGGTCCTGTGGCCACGTCTCGGCGCGGACCTGGAACGTGCCGCGCTCCCCCGGTGACGGCGGCAGGACGAGCCTCGCGCCGAGCGATTGCACCG
>JAEUHQ010000024.1 GCA_016794565.1 Planctomycetota bacterium
CTGGCGGGCCTTCGCCTCCCGGAGGAGGATCTGGGGCCGCATCGTCCCGGTGTTTCGCGCATCCGCGACGATCTCGAGCGCAGTGGCCGTCAGATCGGCGTCGATCAGCGCGTCGAGGAGGTCGAGCGTGCACTTCTCGAGCTCTTCCGAGTCGGGCTCGGAGTGGGCCAGCAGCGTCGTGCGAAGGAAGCTGATCGTTCCGGCATCGTTCGGGGCGAGATCGCGTGCCCGCCGCGCCAGCGTCAGGGCCTGCTCCGGATCCGCGTGCTGCTGCGCAGCCTCGAGGAGCACGGTCCCAGCGAGCCGACGTTCGCCCGCTTTCTCGAGCGCCGTCGACATCGCCTCGACGACGGCGAGACTGCGCGTACCAGGACGATCGCGGAGCGTCTGGAGCAGGAGCAGTGCTCGCTTGCCCTGCCCCATGGTCGCCTGCTCCGTGGCGGCGGCGACCATTCCTTCGTCGTCGACGTTCGTGAGGCGTTCCGCGGCGACGAGGGTCCGCGCTGCGCGGGCCGCCTCGAACAACGGAAAGGTCGTCTGGTCCGCGAGATCGCGGTAGGTGGCGATGCCGTTGGCGCTGAAGAGGATGGCTCGTTCCGCGGCCTCGAACTCCGCGTCGGGCTCCGGGTCCGCGGTGCGCCGCGGCACCTCGTCGAGGCTGCCGATCGTCGCGAGGATTCCTTCCCACTCGTCCGAACGTCGGGCGACCTCGAGGAGAAGGCTGTTCACCTCGAACTCGGGGCACTTCTCGAACTGGGCGCGGGCCGCCGGGTCGGTCAGTTCGCCCTTGTAGAACTCGAAGGTCCCGTGGCGCCACGTGAACAGCGCGAAGAGGTCCTCGGCGACCTGCATGCCCGCGACTTCGTCGATCTGGTCCTGCGTGAGCAGGCCCTGCTTCACCAGCAGTTCTCCGAGAGGGAGGGGCTCCTTTCTCTGCAGGACGAGGGTCGCGCGCAGCGCTTCGCCATCCAGCAAACCCGCCTGCACGAGGCGCTGGCCGAGGCGCCGGATCGAGAGGCGCGCCGGCACCCGGATGCGCACCGTCCCGTTCGTGCAGTAGACCTGCCGCTCCTCGATCGGGTTGCGCACGTGCAGCAACCCCTCCATCTTCGACATGGCGAGCGTCTGAAAGATGTCGGCGAGGTTGATCTGCTCGAGATCGCCGCGCATCGTCACCGTCTGCGCGTCGCGCGGCGCCGAGGTCTGCGCGGCGGACTCCTCGGTGGCGACCGACGCCGCCAGCAGGAAGTCGACTTCCGCTTCGTTCAGGACCTGGCCCTTGTTCCCCATGTTGGATGCCGTGACGCACCGACGACGTAGCTCTCCGTTCGAGAACGTGAAGACCGCGGTCGTTCGCTGCGCAGTCGGTATCGGTGTTCTCTGCAGCGCCGCTCAAGGGCTGATCGGGCAGGACGGAGCGTCCGGTGGCGTGGGCTGGATCGGCGTTCGCGACGAGAGGTTCCGCGAGCGGTTCCGCCAGGTCTTGCTCGCCGTTCCCACCCAGGACCTCGCCACGGGATGGTCATTGGCATCGGACCTCGGGCGCCCGGCAGCACCGCTGCTGTGGGAGATGACGGCCGCGGAGTCGGCCAGCGTCGGACCCCGACTCGTCGTGATGGCGGCCGCGATCTTCGCCGGAGGACCGCTCGAGGACGAACGGCTCTTCGCCTGGCTCGATCGCCCGAAGCCGATGCTCGAGGAACGGGTGCTCGTGTCGATGCTCCTGGCCCTCGGCCCGAAACGAACCAGGACCAAGAACGAGTTCCGGAGCCGGGTGATCGGGCCCAATCGTTCGCCTGAGCAGATCCTGGGGATCGCCGCGCGTCTGGCATCCGCGCGATTCGCCGGTCAGGACGCCGGCACACCGGTGCTCCTCGACGACGACCCTGGCCTCGCGGCGGCGGCGATCTACGCGGGGAACGACGTTCCCGCTTCGACCGAGAACCGGCTCTGGAACCTCCGGGCGCCGGAACGGCACGCGGAGCTGTTCTGGCGCGCCGCGATGCTGGGGGGTGCGCGCCAGATCGCCGAACACGGTGCCGTATCGGATGCGCTGCTCGGTCGCGCGCGGGACCTGATGGCCTTGCCTGGCGACCAGTTCGCCGCGGTCCGTTCGGCTGCCGCGATCTTCCGATCCCGGGCTCGCGACCTGCGCGCAGAGGGACCTTGCCCGGACTGGCGGTTGGTGCAGGCCATGGCCATCGACGCCGCCGGCGCCCACGCACTGGCCGACTGGCTCGGGGCTGCGGCGCAGCCGCGCGACGAAGAACCCCAGCGCCTCGCGGTCGCCTACGTCCTGTCGCGCGAGGCGGAACGGGTCGTGGCGGAACGCGGCACGTGGGGAACCGACCCGCGCATCGCCCGGCACGTCGCGATCGCGCTCGCATGGCGGCTCCTGGGCGACGCGTCGCCGCGAGCGATCGACGTCCAGATGCCGGCCACGCCGGAGTGGGCCTTCGTCCGCTGGGCGACGGGCGCGTCGATCGACGCCCCCGGACAGATCGAGGACCCGCAACTCCAGACCGCGCTCGGCCTCGCGGTGAACGGACGCATCGATCGGGACGCGCTGCGGACCGCGCTCGAGGACGCGCTGTGGCGCTGGGGAAGCCACCCGGCGCAAGCCGTGGTCGAGCAGGAGCGCCTGCTCGTTCGTGATCTGCTGCTCGTCGGGAGCAACCTCGGGGGGGGCAAATACGTCCCGCACATCGTCACCGAACAGCGCTACCGTCCGACCGGCATCGGACCCGATGCGACGTTCTTCCGGATCGCCGTCGCCGCCTACGACTTCCTCGCCCGGCCTCGCGGCCCGGTGCCCGCCGAACACCGCCTCCGCTGACGCCGAGCTTGACCCGCTCTGCACGTGTCGCGACGATGCCCGGCCACCTTTCGGTGCGGCGTCGCCGAACCGGTGCGTGGGACCGCCGAGACCCGAAGGGCGGTCCTTGCAACGTGCCGGGGGAGGTCGCGTTGTCCGCCGTGCGCCGGGCCCCGCTGCGACGCCGTCGTCGGACGGTCACCAGCTGCGATCCGCGCACCCCGCTGCGACGACCCTGATTCCTGCATGGCGATTCCGGAGAACGACGGCAACCTCGATCGAGCGACCGAAGTCGAGGGCTACAAGGTCCTGCCCCCTTGCGTGCTCTACGGCAAGATCGGTCAGGGCGGAATGGGCGCGGTGTACCGCGGCCGGCACCTGAACCTCGACATCGACGTCGCGGTGAAGTGCCTCAAGCCGGGACTCGTCGGCACCGACGACCAGTTCGTGGTCCGCTTCCGCCGCGAGGCGCGCTCCGCTGCGCAGATCAACCACCAGAACGTGATCCGCGTCTACGACGTCGCGGAGGACCAGGGACTGCACTACCTCATCATGGAGCTGGTGCAGGGCGAGACCGCGCGCGAACGCGTCGTGCGCAAACAGCGGCTGGGTGTCGGCGAAGCGCTCGAGATCGTCTACGGCGCTGCACAGGGACTCGCGGAGGCGCACCGGAAGGGCTTCATCCATCGCGACATCAAGCCCGACAACATCATGATCTCGTCGAGCGGCCAGGTGAAGGTCGCCGACCTCGGCCTGGCGAAGCCGTCGATCCGCGACGACCACGCGTCCCTGCTGTCCGGCACGAACCTCGTGATGGGCACGCCGCAGTACATGCCGCCCGAGCAGTGGGAGAACACCACGACCGTGACCGCTGCGGCAGACGTCTGGGCACTGGGTGCCACGCTCTACTACCTGCTCGTGGGCGGCGAGGCGATCCAGAAGGACTCGCTGCCGCGGATCATGCAGCGCATCATGCTGCAGCCCTTCCCCGACCCGCGGAAGGTGCGGCCCGACGTTCCCGACGACGTCGCGGCGCTCATCGCGAAGGCCACCGCGACCGCCGTCGCCGACCGTTTCCAGAACGCGCAGGAGCTGGCGGACGCGATCGACGGGCTGTCGACGCGCCGCACCGGCCTGAAGGACAAGGAGGCCGTGCCGACCTCGAAGGTCGATGGCCTCGTGTCGCCGCCGCCGGCGAAGACCCTCGCCAAGATCAAGTTCTGGCTCGACAAGCAGGGCCAGGACGGCGCCGCCGAGGCCGCGACGAAGGGCCCCGATGGAACGATGGTGGTGAAGAGCGGCACCGAGGTCCTGCAACCGCTCACGCTCGCGCCGAAGTCGCGCAAACCGTTGGCCGCGGCCGTTGGCGGCCTGGCAGTCGTGGTCATCGCGGTCCTGTTCGCGCTGAAGGGCGGGGGGCGGACGGGCATGTTCGCGGAAGTCGACCGCCTGGAGGCCACGGGGAAGTACGAAGAGGCGATCGAAGAGACCACGCGCATCTACACCAGCGATCCGAGCCTGCCCGGAAGGGGTGAGCGGCTGGGCAAACTGACGTCGTCGCTCGCGCGGGAACTCGCGATGCGCGGCGAGTGGCGCGAGGCGCTGGTGCAGCTCGAACGCAGTCGCGCACACAACGACTCGACCGCCGTTCGCCAGCAGCGCACGGACCTGCTCGATCGCATCCGCGCCGCGCTCGAGTCGAAGTTCGTGCGTGAGCAGCCGGGAAGCGCGCCCATCGCGACGGACGAGGCCCGCGGTGTGCGCTTCGTCGCTCGGCTCGCGGACCCGATCGTCGCTTCGGTGCGCATCGGTGGCGTCACGGCGACGCTGCAGGACGGCGTGTTCCAGGCGACGGTCGACATGCAGGGCAAGGCGAACGCACCGGTCGAAGTGACCCTGACGACCGGCGATGCCCTCGCCCTCGCTCCCTGGGCGATCACACACGCCGGCCCGACGCCCGTCCTTCCCGTCGCGAGCCTCGTCGTGTCGCCCGAATCGATCACCCTCGACGACGACAAGCCCGTCGAGCTGTCGATCCGCGTGGCGAGGGGCGCCGCAGTCACGGTCGATGGAGCGGCACAGCGTGTCGGCGACGACGGCACCGTCCGGTTCCAGGTCCGCTCCACCGAGGATCGGCCGCGCGCCATCGAGGTCGTCGTCCGGCAGGCTGGCTGCGTCGATGCGACGAAGACCGTTCTCGTGCAGCGAGCCTCGCGCAGCTGGCAGCTCGTACGGACGATCGAGATCCAGGGCGCGCGTTCGGTCGGCAACCAGATGGTCACGAAGGAGGCGACCGTCCGCCTCGTCGGGCGCGCTTCGGAGCGCGGCACTTCGCTGACGATCAACGGCGCCGCCGTCGACACGAAGTGGAGCGACAACGGCACGTTCGAGTGCCAGGTCAGCCTGCCGGCGAAGGGTGCGAACGTGCTGCACGTGGCGCTGCAGAAGGCGCTCCGGCCGATGCTCACCCAGGACGTCACGATCGTTCTGGTCGGCGACCCGTCGCTCGCACTCGCGCCTCCCAGCAAGGACGGCGACGTCACGTCCGGGTCGACGTACATGGTGATGCTGTCGATCGATCCATGGATCGAGATGATCGCGGCGCGGCGCGGCGGCGTGCTGATCAAGTCCGTCGATGTTCCCGTCGGGTCGACCGCCGCCCGCATCGAAGTCGGGCTGCTTCCGGGAGAGAACGTGCTCGAGCTCGAGGCTGTGAACGTGGTCGGCCAGCGCCGCACCCTTCGTTCGACGATCACGCGCAACGCCGGCCCCGGTACGGGTGACACGACCGGGGGGACGGGCGGCGAAGCAGCGCCTCCGATCACGCGTGCCCCCGACGTCGAAGCGGTGTTCGTGCTCGAAGAGCGAGGCGAGCGTCTCGTCGCGCGCAACCAGACGACCCGCGTCCGGTCCAACGTGCGATTCCGTGTCGCCGCCACCGATCCGAAGTCGGCGATCGTCTGCAACGGGCGCGAGATCGCCGCGGACGAGTGCTTCTTCGCGCCGGGCGCGGGAATCATGAAGGATGCCCGCGGCGGCCGCATCGAAGTCCGCGCCCGCAACGACGTCGGTGCGTCGCGCGACGCCTTCGTCTTCCGCATCGAGATCGACGACGAAGCGCCGACGTTCGCCGTCAAGGGACCGACCGGCGCAGTGGGCACGGGCAAGCCGTTCGTCTGCTACGGCACCTGGAACGACAACTGCGCCGTCGTGAGCATCACCATCAACGGCCAGCCCGCGAAGGGAGCCGACCCGAAGTCGCCGAAGGGCACGTTCTCGATCGAGCTGCCCGCGATCGACGGGCCGGTCGAATACGAGGCGGTGTTCACGGACGAAGCGGGCAATGTGCGGCGGGAGACCGTCTCGTTCGCGCCGTGACGACGGCGCGCGCACGCCATCACCCGATGGCTGCCGCCACGGCCGCGATCTCCGCTGGCGAAAGATCCGGGCCAGGGCTGACGCGGACGGTGCCGGCGAGTTCGGTCCCGAGATGGCGGTGCAACCAGGGTGCGCAGTGGAATCCGGTGCGTACGTGGATGTCCGCCGCAGCGAGCATGGCCCCGATCTCGGCGGGATCGAAGTCCGCGTGGACGAAGCTGAGCACGGGTGCGCGTGCGTGCCCGGTCGGCGCGACGAGGCTGACTCCGGGCAGGCGGACGAGTGCTTCCGCGAGTGCAACGGTGTTCGCCACCGAAGCCGCCAGCGCGGCGCTTCGTGCGACCGCGTCCCGGTACCGCAGCGCGGCCGCGAGCCCGAAGATCGCGGGCGTGTTGGGTGTGCCGGCCTCGAAGGCGTAGGGCCAACGCGTCGGGTGCTCGGCCAGCGCGGCGCTGCTGCCAGTGCCACCCTGCTTCTGCGGCGAGAGCTCGCGTTCCCGCGAAGCGACGAAGCCGATGCCGGGCGGACCGAGCAGCGCCTTGTGACCGCTCGCGACGACGAAGTCGGCGCCGACGCGCAGGTCGAACAGGCCCGCGGTCTGGCACGCGTCGAGGACCGTGACGACGCCGGCGCGCCGAGCCACGTCGCAGAACGCGGCCGCGTCGAAGCAAGCGCCGGTGACGTTGCTCGCGTGGGGGAACACGAACACGGCCGGGCGATGCATCGCGAGCGCCGTGACGACCGCATCGACCGACAACGCGCCGTCGGCGTCGGGCGGGATCACATGCAGCCGCAGATCACGTTCCTTCTGCAGGGTCACGAGCGGCCGCGCGACCGAGCTGTGTTCGAACGCAGTCGCGACGACGCCGTCGCCGGGGCGCAGCAGTGCGCGCAGGACGAGATTCAAGCTCTCGGTGGCCCCCGAGTGGAATGCGACGAGTCCCGACCTCGTGCCGACGAGGTCGGCGACGAGCGAACGTGCAGCCGCGACTTCGACGCGCGCGTCCTGGCAATGCGGACCGTCACCGCGATCGGCACTCACACCGACCTCGGAGAACCAGCGCCGGACCGCGTCGAGCACTTCCGGAGGCTTCGGGAAACTCGTCGCGGCGTGGTCGAGGTAGATCACGGACTGGTCCCCTTCAGGCAACGCCGACCCACCGATCGAACAGGGCCCGTGCACGCAGTGGATCGTGCACACCGAAGACGAGCGTGCGCCCGTCGGGGAACACGCTGAAGCGGCAGCCGTCGGCCTTGAACCGGAGCAAGTGGGCAGTGCGGACGACGTCGACCGCGATGCCCGTGAGGCGAGCGGCGATCGCATCGAGATCGACCGATGCGCCGCGGGGCACGTCGATCTGCACCGCGTCGCGACCACACAACGTGACAGCGCCCGGACGCTCGCCGACGAGCGCCGGGAACGCACGACCCCGGCAGACGACGCAATCCTCGGCGGGAGCACTCGCCACCGGGAGCACGCCGTACTGGCCGCGCCACACGTCGCAGGTGAACACGCCGCGAGTGGTGTCGGCGCCCAGCATCACCTTCATCGCTTCCGCGACCTGGAACGCGACGACCGCGGCGATCGCCGGCGCGAGAATACCGGCCGTTTCGCAGTTGCCGACGTCGGCCTGGCGCGGCGGCTCGGGCCACAGGCAGCGCAGGCACGGCCCTCCCGGCCGCAACACCATCGCCGCGCCTTCGGTGCCGACGGCACCCGCGTAGATCCAGGGAACGGCGTGGCGCGCGCACCAGTCGTTCAACACGTAGCGCGTCGCGAAGTTGTCGGTGCCGTCCAGCACGACGGTCGGCTCGCTCGCCAGGTGCGCGAGGAACTCGACGTTGCAATCCGCGACGTGCGCGGTGACGCGGCAGTCGGCGTTCGCCGAGCGCAGGTGCGCGGCCGCGGCAACCGCTTTGGGCACCGCGTCGCGGGCGTCAGCCTCGGTGAACAGGATCTGCCGCTGCAGATTGCTCCACTCGACGATGTCGCGGTCGACGAGTTCGACCTCACCGACGCCCGCACGAACGAGCGCCGTCGCCGCGTGGGTACCGAGTGCGCCGCAGCCCACGATCAGCGCGCGGGACGCAAGGAGCCGTCGCTGGCCCTCGGGCCCGACGCCTGCGACGCGCATCTGCCGGCTGTAGCGCTCCATGGCAGTTCGTCGGGGCTCGGCCCCGCGCGGCAGACCTCCGGCGAGGTCGCTCGCGGGGCAGGCAGATCAGGACTGGAAGTACGCGCGGTTCGTCTGCGCGAACGCCTTCCACTCCGCCGGCAGGTCTTCTTCCGCAAAGATCGCGCTGACCGGGCACGCGTCGACGCACAAGGTGCAGTCGATGCAGTCGTTGGGGTTGATGAACAGCTGCGGATCGGCGTCCTTGCCGTGGATGCAGTCCACGGGGCAGACGTCGACGCAAGCCTTGTCCTTCACGGAGATGCAGGGTTGGGCGATGACGTGCGTCATGAGGCGGGTTGCCAGGAAAGTTGGGAGCGACTGAGACTAGCGACGGACACGAGCAACGCCAGCGTTCGCTCGCGTGCGCCGGCAGCGGCGCGCAGATGGTGCGAGAGCAGGGACTCGAACCCTGAAGAGCTTTCGCTCGCGGGTACCTAAAACCCGTGCGTCTGCCAGTTCCGCCACTCTCGCGAGAGTCCGCGCCGCGGCAGGGTATCGGCGCGGGCGACGGTGGCAAGACCAAGACCGAAGCGGGCGCGCCCCTTGCGGAGCCGGCCATCCGACGACTCGTGGTGCTGCGATGCGTAGGGCCGCCCAGACTGGCAGTGCCCATGACCGACGCCTTCGCTGTGTTCGCCATTCTGGTGCTCCGGAGTGGCTCGTCCGGTCTCGGAACGCGGTCGCGTTCCTCGCGGCGTGGGGCGATCGGGATCAACCACAACCGTGCGCGCAATGGGCGCCGCACCGCATCGGCGCCACGTTGGCCACGCAGGGTCTGGCGGGAAGCGGCGTGGCGACGCAATTCGAGGCCGGCAAGCCCGGATTGAGACGGAAGGACTTCCGCGTCCAGCCGCGGAACCGGCCATCCGATGACCCGCGGTGCGCGGCGGTGCGTAGGGGCCGCTGCGCCGACGCAACCATGACGTACACCTCGAATCTCAACCGCGGCGCATCCCATCGTCCTGTCGTCCTCGGACTTCTCCTGGCCGCATGCGGCGCAGGCACCGAGACGGATCCTGGTGCGGGCGGTGGCCCGGGCGGTCCTGGCGGCACGGGCAACCCGCTCGACGTCGTGCTGGAGTTCCAGGTCGTGAACGATCATGCGGCGACGCGGACGGAGACGTTCTGCGCGTCGGTGCCGATGCCGAAGGGCGGCTACACGGTCGCTTCGCTGCAGAACATGGTCGTCAGCGGCCATCAGACCGCGTGGGTGCCGCTGCAGTACTGGCCCGACAACACACTGAAGATCGCCCAGGCGCAGTTCACCGACACCCTCGAGGCCGGGCAGACGAAGACGTACCGCGTGGCCCGCGACGAACCGGCACTCACCGGCACGTTCGTGCGGAACTCCTGGGTCGCCCTGCTGGGCGGCGGGCTGCAGGTCGGCGCCGAAGTGCGCGACACGAACAACGTGCCGTACCGCGGCGTGGCGAGCGGCTCCGGCACGGTCGTGCAGACTTCTCCACTCGCACAGACGACGCGGTGGCGCGTGTACCACACGGCGCTGCCCGGCCAGCCTGGCATCGGCCGCGACTACCTCGCCTCGACTTTCTACGCCACCGAGTACCGCGACATGCCGTTCGTCGTCGTCGACTGGGTGCTGTCCAACGACTACCTCGGTGCGGACACGCCGCCCGTCGGGAACTCGGACCCGAACCTGCAGGCGCTCGGCACGGTCGACGTCCGCGCTGCGCGCTTCTTGTGCGCCGGCGCCACGGCCGTTGTGCCGTATCGCGCCGCGACGGAGGGCATCGGTGCCGAGGAGTCGCTCGCGGGCTATCGGGCGTTCCCGGTGATGCAGGACACGTGGATGGGGGACGGCACGACGCGCCGGTATCGCTTCCTGCTGCGGTTCGAACCAGGGAACGCGGACCCGAACGACCTCGCGCGCTGGCAGGGCACGGCGACGGCGATGCTCGAGCATCCTGCGTTCCCGCTGGCGACCCAGGCCACCTGGCAGGACTCGGCGGCGGGGGGGCTGCTCGGGGGACCGATCGCCGGACCTGCCGACGGCTCGGCGCGAGCTCGCGGTGAGTACGAAGGCTGGCGAACCTCGAACGTGTTCGGGACGTGGGGCTCGCGCGGCGACGTGCTCGTCACCGCGACGACCGGCACACCGCGGAACGCCCCGATCTCGCCGGACTTCGCGCACGCGATCCAGGGCGGATTCCCGCGTCTCCTCGAGAAGCTGGAGCAGATGGCGTGGGCCCAGGCGATGCGGCCGTACCACCTGTGGCAACTCACCGTCGGCGCCGAACAGGACATCATCCTGTGGGGCGGACTGCCATTCCTCGCCGTGCAGGGCGAGACCCTCGGCCGTCGCCGCCTGCAGGACAACGACCCGTATCCCGCGTACCGCACGATGGTCGTCGGACAGCCGACCTACCACGGTTGGGAAGGCTTCGATCACGAGCACTTCACGTGCGACCTGCTCTTCGACTACTTCACGGTCACCGGCGATCCGTGGGCGAAGGAAGAGCTGCGCCAGCTCGGCCAGAGCCTGAAGGCGCTGATGCGTCTCCGCACCTACTACACCGCGAACATCCAGGCCGCCCGCGCCGAGGGCTGGTGCATGCAGGGCTTCGCCCAGTGCCATCTCGCGACGCACGACCCGACCCTGAAGGACTACGCGATGCGCCGCGTGAACGAGATCGTCGACGTGCAGCGGCGGAAGAACCATCCGAGCCGCGCGATGACCTTCCAGTTCACCTACCCGAGCACGGGCTGGCCGACGGACCACGAGTTCTTCATGCCGTGGCAGCACGGTGCCGTTCTCTACGGGTATCTCGGCGCCTACCGCGCGTTCGGCGAGCCCATCCTGTTGACCATCGCCGAGGACGTCGTCGAGACAGTGCAGTACTCGTGGGTGACGAACGTGCAAACCGCGGGCTTCGGCCTCGTCGCGAACGGTCTGCGCTACTACGTCCCGGTGACCTACAACGGCACGCCGATCCCGGCCAACTACTGGGACACCTACAACTACGGCATCCACCTCGGTGACTCGCCGCTCGGCGGCGCCCACACGTTCCTGATCGGCGGACTCCATCATCTGGCCGCCATGACGTCGAACACGTCGGTGCGCACGCGCGCCCTGCTCTACGGCGGCATGCTGCTCGGCACCATGCAGTCGGGCGACCGTTGGAGCAAATGGAACTACTGCCTGCCGAAGGTCTACGCGCAGCAGTAGTTCACGCGGAGCCGCTCCATTCGACGCTGCGTCCGCAGGCGCAGCGGTGCGTCCCGCACGGAACGGTGCCTGCGACGGCGCGAGCCACCGGTTCCCCGCAGCGACAGACGAGGCCGGCGAGACGCGCCGGATTGCCGAGCACGAGCGCATGCGCCGGCACGTCGGCGGTCACCACGCTCCCCATGCCGACCATGCAGAACTCGCCGAGCTCGATGCCGGGGCCGATCGTGCAGTTCGCCCCGATCGTCGCGCCGCGGCGCACCCGTGTCGTGAGGGTCGCGTCGGTCGGCGCACTGGTCAGCAGTCCGCCGAGATCGGGATCCGTCGCGCGCGGGAATCGGTCGTTCGTGAACACCGTGTGCGCCGCGACCATGACGCCATCCTCGATCTCCACGCCGGCGCAGACGTAGACGCACGCGTTGATCTTGACGAGATCGCCGATCCGCACATCGTACGCGACGTACGTCTTCTCGCCGACGATGCAGTCGCGGCCGATGCGGGCGCCGGCGCGAACATGCACGCCGTCCCAGATCGCGGTCCTCGGGCCGATCACGACGCCGCTCTCGACGATCGCGGTCGGATGGATGCGCACGCCGGTCGCGGCGGCAGGATCGTTCATCGCCGCATCATGGCGAAGCCCCGCCGTCAGGCCAACGGCGGGTCGTCGGGCACGACGATCCAGCGCTCGTCCGCGGCGGCGCGGTAGGCGCAGTCGACGACGACGACCGACGCGAGCGCGTCCGCGTCCCCGATCACGGCTGCCTCGCGCCCGGTGATGCACCCCGCGAAGTTGGCGAGCTGCGCCGCGAACGCACCGATCTTGTCGTACCCGCCGCCGAACGCGGTCCATGCGCCGCCCGCGCTCTTCCAGCGCGACGACTGCCAGCCGACCTCGATCGTGCCGCGCGTCCCGTGGATGCGGACGTAGGCGGGCGTCTCCTTGTGCACGCTCCACGACAGGTCGATCGAGCCGAGTGCGCCGGCGGCGCTCGTGAACAGGAGCCGCGCCGTGTCCTCCACGTCGATCGGTTGCACACGGCGGCCGAACTGGGCCTGCACGCGCGCGATCGGTCCGAGCAGGTAGCGCGCGAGATCGACCGAGTGGCAACCGTTGTCGATCAGGACGCCGCCGCCGCTCCGCTCGGCCTGCGCGTTCCAGCGGCTCGTCATGTCGACGTGCGAGCAGAAGACGTTCTCGTAGAGCACGAGGTCGCCGCACACACCGTCGTCCAGGAGGTGGCGTGCCGCGGTCACGTCGGGTGTGTAGCGGAACTTGCTGGCGAGCATGAGCCGGCGAGCGCACCGCCGCGCCGTCGCGAGCATGCGCTCCGCGGCCGCGACGGTCGGCGCGAACGGCTTCTCGCAGAGCACGTGTGCTCCGGCCTCGAGCAGGCCGCACGACAGGGACTCGTGCGTGTCGGGAGGCGTCGCGACGATTGCGGCGACGATCGCGGGGCCGCGCGCCACGAGTTCCGCGACGTCGGCGAACGCAGGGAGCGCGTGGCGCGTCGAGAACGCGTCGCGCGCAGCGGGCGACGGATCGACGACCGCAGCGAGGCGCAGGGTCGGCACCCGCGACAGAGCCTGCACGTAGGCGGCCGCGATCGCGCCGCAGCCGACGAGTGCGAGGGGCACCGGGCCGGTGTTCGACTCAGGCATGCGCCAGTTCCTGCGCCGCCGCGCGGATCACGCCCGCGACATGGTCGACGTGCACGTCGGTGTAGCGCTCGTTGATCGGCAGGACGACCACCCGCTCGAGTGCCTGCACCGCGCCGGGGTAGTCGCGGCGGTGGAACAGGGGCATCGGCAAGTCGCGACGCGGGTTGTTCTGCAGGGGCATCGCGGTCACGGGCGACATGCTCCAGTCCTGGAACAGCGCACACTCGAACGCGGGCTTCTGGATGTAGTGAGGCACGCAGGCCACGCCCGCAGCCTGCATCTTCTTCCCGAGAGCCCGGGCACCGCCTTCGACCACGTCCGCATCGACGAAGAACGCGAACTTCCACCACGTGTGCGTGCCCGAGGCGGGATCGCCCGGGAGCACGAGGCCGGGCGCACCGCGGAGCTTCTCGCGAAGGCGTGCGGCAGCGGCGCGGCGGCGGGCGATGAACTCGTCGAGGCGCGGAAGCTGCGCGAGCAGCACGGCGCCCTGCAGCTCGGTGAGCCGGTAGTTCAGCGCGGGGAAGTAGTGGTCTGGCTTCGGGTCGCCGTAGCCCCACGCCTTGTTCACGTAGAGGAACACGCGCCGCGCGATGTCGTCGTCGTCGGTCGCGACGATGCCGCCTTCGCCGCTCGTGATGTGCTTGCCCTGCTGCAGCGAGAACGCCGCGACCTTGCCGAACGTGCCGACACACTGCCCGTCCCGCGTCGCACCGAACGCCTGCGCCGCGTCTTCGATCAGCACCAGCCCGCGTTCTTCCGCGAGCTGCCGGATCGGGGCCATGTCGCAAGGCATCCCGAAGAGATGGGTGACGACCAGCGCCCGGGTGCGGGGCGTGATCTGCGCCCGCAGCGTCGCGGCGGTGACGTTGAGCGTCTGCGGCTCGACGTCCGCGAACACCGGCACGCCGCCTTCGTAGAGGATCGGCGTGATCGCACCCATGTCGGTGATGGGCGTCGTGACCACTTCGTCGCCGGGCCGGAGACCGATCGCGGCGACCGCACAGTGAACCGCCGCCGAACCGCTCGCGCACGCAATCGCGTGTTTCCGGCCGAGCCACTGCGCGAACCGCCGCTCGAACGCGTTCACGAAGGTGCCCTTCGTCGAGTTCAGCGTGCCGCGGCGCAGGACGGCGGTGACCAGCGCGATCTCGTCGTCCCCGAACGACCGGCCGCTCGCGTCCGCATCGGACGGCAGGGCCACGTGGTCGCCGGGGCCCGGCCAGCCCAGGAACTGGTCCGCGATTCGCGCCGCGGCGCCGTCGTGGGGCACCGGTCGAGCCTGGTGGTCCCGAACGCGTGCGATCGCTGCGCGCAGGTCGCCGACCCGGAGCGTCGTCGATGTCCCCACGCCGGCGACGATCGCAGGGCTCGCGGGCGACAGCCCCGGCAGGACGACGCACGGAGTGCCCGTGGCGAACGCGAGGTCGCGATGGCCCGCGGAATCGGTGACCACGACGCGCGACCGGAGCCCGTGCTCGAGCTGCGCCCGGGCGCCGATCACCACCGAACCGAAGGACGCGAGCGCCGCCGTCGTCGTGAACACGGGGACGGCGATCGCTGCCAGTTCCGCGGCGATGCGCGCGCGCTCCGGCGGAGCGAGCGCCTCCGGGTGCTCGATCGCGAGCCACACGAAGTCGCCGCGCGCGGACGGCGCGAGGTCCGCCATGGCCGCGGCGGCCGCGACGAGATCGACGTTCACGACCCCCGGGAGGTGCACGAACGGGAGCTCGCGTTCCGACGCGAGGTTGCGCAGGGCCACGGGGAACGGGCTCGCCGCGAGCAGGCCGACCGTCGTCGGTCCGGTGGCGAGCAGGCGGACGCAGAACGCCTGCAGTGCAGCGGCGCGTCCGGTCTCGGGGAGCGCAAGCGTGTGCATCGCCCCGGTCAGTGCCTCGGGGAGCAACTCGCGGGCGTCCGCCAGTTCCGCAGCGCCCGTGGCGATCGCCACGGTGAACGGCACGCCGCGCGCGCGCAGCTCCGCGAGCACCGGGGCGAACAAGAACGCTTCGAAACAGCTGCCGACCGCGAACAGGTGCATCGACGAACTAGCCGGGACCGGGCTGCTGGTTGAGCCGCACCGCGACGACGCTGAGCAGGTCGTTCACTTGCTGCTCGATGCGGTTCACATTCGCGACGTTGTCCAGCACGATCGCCTTCTTCGAGGTCGCAGGCTGGAAGATCAGCCGGCCGCTGCGCAGCAGCACGTACTCCACGACGTCGTAGATCTCCTTGTTCATCTCGAGCCCTTCGGTCGACCAGCGCTGGATGTCGCCGAGGTAGCCGTGGTGGTGGAGGATCTCGCGCGCGTTGACTTCGTAGTAGTTGAAGCGCGTGTTGACGAAGACGACAAGGAGAAGGAAGCCGAGTCCCGCGCTGAAGAAACCGTAGAACGACGTGTTCATCCGGATGTCGATCGAGCCGAACACGCGCCCGAGGAAGCTCGTCAGGTCCCACTTGCTGTCGAGCCACAGAACGAGCAGCAGCGTCGCGATGATGCCGATCACGATCGTGATCGACTTGATGCGCGAGAAGTCGAACGAGAAGACGAGCAAGTTCAACAGCAGCACGCCCATGAACGTGTTGCCGAGCACGGTCTCGTTCGAACCGAGCCACGACAGGAGGAAGAAGACCGTCGCCGCGACGAAGGCCGGGTAGAGGAAGACGATCTTCGGCCACGGCCGGATGATGACGCTCTCCGGCGGTCGGGCGGGTTCGGGGCGCGGAGCGGGAGCGGCGGGCGAAGGGTCGTTCGTGGTCATCGTGGGCGCGCCTACGTGGCGGCGAGCGCAGGATTGTGGAGGCGTCGCCCTCCGTGCGCCATAGCGGAGGCGCCGTGCGGCTCGGTCGACCTCGTGAACCGGTTGGACGCGGACCGGAACGGCGCGGCTCGCTAGCATGCGCCGCGTGGGCGCGCCAAACGAAGACGAGTTCTTCCGCTTCCTCGTCGCCGAGGGGATCGTCGATTCCGACGCCGCGACGATTCCGTCGGGACCGGGCCGGGAAGACGGCATCCGGGCGCTGCTCGCACACGTCGCCCCGGACGTGCTTGCCGCCGCGCGGGAGCGTTTCGAACAGCACGGAATGCGCACCGCCGCGACCATTGCCGCGGATCCGTTGCTCGGGCGCGAGATCGGCGGCTGCCGGATCGAGAAGCTGCTCGGCGCGGGCGGCATGGGTGCGGTCTACCAGGCGACGCAGATCAGCATCGACCGCCCGGTCGCGTTCAAGGTGCAGAAGGGCGCGCCGCACCCCGACCTCGTCGAGCGTTTCCGCAGCGAAGCGCGACTGCTCGGCAGGCTGCACTCGCCGCACATCGTCGACGTGTACGACGTCGGCGCCACGGAGGGTCTGCAGTACTTCGTGATGGAGTTCATGCCGGGCGGCAGTCTCTCGTCGTACGTGAAGAAGCAGCCGCAGCAGATGCTCTCGCGCGCCGACGCGCGACGCATGCTCGTCGAGTGCTGCCTCGGGCTCGCCGAGGCGTCCGAACACGGCGTTCTGCACCGCGACATCAAGCCGGACAACCTGCTGCTCGACGGCAAGTCGACGGTGAAGATCGCGGACTTCGGCATCGCGAAGCTGCTCGACGCCGAGTACGGCCTGACCCAGACCGGGTTCTCGCCGGGCACACCGGCCTTCAAGAGCCCCGAGCAGGTCGCCGCGAGCGAGCTCGACTTCCGCACCGACATGTACTCGCTCGGCGTGTCGTTCTGGATGCTGCTGACCGGCGTGCGGCCGCGCGACAGCCTCACGCGCCAGGAACAACTCGACCAGATGCGCGAGGTGCCGCCGTTCTCGGCGCCCGAGATCACCGTGGCCGACGGCGATCCGCTCCTGCTCACCATCTGCCGGATGATGGCGCTGAAGCGCGCGGACCGCTTCGCGTCGTGGAAGGACCTGATCGACGCCCTGCGCGCGCTTCCCGACGGCGACGGCCGGAGCGCCATGCGAGACGTGCCGACGACGCTTCCGGCAACCACGGGAACGGGCCGCCGCGCCTGGCTCGCCGGGACCGCGGTCGTCGCCACGGTCGCCATCGTGTGGTCCGTGTGGCCAGGGCGCAGCGCGGTGCACGACGATTCGTCGCGAGTGCAGGAGAATCGGTCGGCCGCGCGATCGGAACACGACACGACGCGCGGAGACTCGCACCCTGCGAAGCCGCCCGCATCGATCCCACCCGAGACGGATCCACGGCAGCAGCCGGCAGCCGGCGATCCGCAGCATGCGAAGACGGAACCGCCACCGCGAACCCCCGAGGCGCCGCGTCCCGACCCCGACGCTGCGCGGCGGCAGTTCCTGGCCGGGCTCGCGACGGCAGTGCCTTCGAGCCCGCGCACCGCGAACGAAGTCGACGCGCAGCTCGGACAACTGCGCGCGAAAGCGACCGAGTTCGGGGTCGTCGCGGAACCCGCGTGGACCGGCTTCGAGAGAGCACTTCAGGGCGAGCGGGCCGCGGCGGAGGCGCGCGACACCGTGCGCGCCGTGAAGGCACTGACGACGTTCGAGCAGCACGCGCAGCTCGAAGCCGCCGTGAAGGCCATCGAATTGCCCGCGTACCGCGCGGACTGCGAGGCATGGGTGCGGTCGTTGTTCGCCGAGCGGCCGAACTTCCTGCGCGTCGACGCCGGGGACGTCGCGGCGCTGCAGCGGTGGGCGACCTGGGAACTCACCGCCGCGAACGTCTCGTCCGACAAGGAACGACCGCTGCCGCTCCTCGTGCAGGACCGCCGCCGCGGTTGCCGCATGGCGCTGGTCACCGCGCCCGGCGTGGCGCCGACCTACCTCGACGTCGCCGAGGTCTCGGTCGCACAGTGGGAGGCGAAGGGTGGCCCGGTCCAGGCACTGCAGTGGCCAGAGGCGATGCTGCCGATCCGCGACGTCGCGGCGGCAGACGTCGACGCCTTCCTCGCCGCTGCGGGCGCGCGACTGCCGACCGTCGCCGAGTTCCGCGCCGCGATCGGCACGCGTCCGGGCGACCGGTACTGGTGGGGGAACACGGCGCCGCCGAAGGGCTTCGTGCTCAACGTCGCGGATCGAGCGCGCCACCGCGAAACGCCGACCGCGCCCTACCTCTCGGATCTGGACGACACCGTCGCGACCGTCGCCGCGGTCGACGATTCGCGCTTCGCGCAGGGCGCGAACGGCGCGTTCTTCCACCTGCTCGGCAACGTCGCCGAGTCGTGCGTCGAAGACGGCAAGCGGGTCGTGATCGGGGGGAGCTTCCTGTCCTCGACCTGGGATGCGCTGCTGGCGGACCAGCGCATGCCGGTGCTCAACACGAAGCGGCAGGACATCGGCTTCCGCGCTGCGCGCGACATCGGCCGCTGACGACGCCTGGGATCAGCGGTCCGACACGGCGTGCAGGACCTGCGTTTCGCCGTCGGGTCCGACGACCGCCACGTAGTCGGGGCTGATCCACGCGATCGAGGACCCGGGCGCGATCTTGCGTTCGAACGCCCACGTCGCCGGCCGCCGGCCCTGCACCTGGTCGAACACACGCAGCGACGTGCCGCGCTTGTACTGCTCGAGCACCACGGCCAGCATCTCGGGACCGACGGCGAGATCCATGACCCGCGTCTCCAGTGCCGCGCACTTCTCGTCCTGCAGCACTTCGGTCCGGAACGTCGCGAGGTCGACGCGCACCAGCACGAAGTACTGGACCAGCGCACCGCGCGTGCTCGCCGCGCTGACCTCGCGGAGGCCGGCGAGGAACAACGCGCCGCCCGCGTGTCCCGCGGCGCCGAGCACGTTCATGTCGCGGATCGTCGTCTCCGCCGCGACGAGCCCGTCGCCGCGCCGGTAGTCCATGCGCTGCACGACGACGTCGTGGCTGCGCCGGCCGACGGCCACGTGCTCCGCCGCACCGGTCGCGACCACGAGCACGACGTCGTCGAGACCGAGCCCGGCCTTGCCCTGCCAGAGCTGGTTGCTCGCCGGCAACTGCACGACGCGAGCGTTGCCCGCCCCGTCGACGAGCGCGCAGCGGTCCGCGTCGAGCGAGGCGCTGCGGGTCGGAAACGGAGACGCCAGCGCGACCCACGTCGGCTCGTTCGTGCCGCTGAGTTCGGTCACCGCGAGCCGGTCGTCGAACACCGCCACCGCGAGTTGCGAGCCCATCGCGAGCGCCGCGCCCCGAGGAGCCTTCGTGGTGGGGTTCGTGAACCTGCCGATGGCGCGCCCCTGCTGGTCGAGCACGGTCACCTCCGCGGCGGTGTAGCGCAGCAGGTTGCCGTCGCCGGTGGGAACCACCGCCACGTCGCGGGGCCGGTGCGGGGCGCCCGCGCAGCCTGCCGCGAGGGCGAAGAGTGCCAGCGCCGCCGCGCGGCGCGTCGGTCGACCGGCCATCTCAGAAGACGACCGTGAAGCCGAAGAGGAGCTGGAAGGTGTCGCTGTCGATCTCGTTCGGCGACAGATCGAACTTGGCGTGCGTGTAGCGGAGTTCGCCGAAGACGCTCGTGCGCGGGTCGACCCAGTACCGCGTGCCGCCGTGCACGCCGAACTCCAGCGAAATGGCATCGTCGCTGCTGAAGTCCAGGTAGGCGAGGCCGACGTGCGGCCCCCCGTAGACCCAGACCCGCTCGTTCACCTTGTGGTTGTAGTTGGCGTACGGCGCGACCGAGATGAGGGTGAAGCCGGAGTCGCTGTAGTTGGTGAGCAGCTGGCCGCCCAGCTCCAGCCATTCGTTCTGGAACCAGCCGATGCCCCCTTGCAGCGTCAGGCTCGTGTCGGTCGACGAACCGCCGGCGCCGGCGTCGGTCTTCTGCGACGTCAACGCGCCGCCGAACTGCAGCAGCGACTGCCCGGGCTCCGGCCCGTACTTGCCGGCGGCATCCTGCGTGGGGTCAGCGGCCTCGGCGGGCACCGCGGTGCGTTCCGCGGTCGGGTACGAAGCTTCGGAAGTGACCGCACACGCGGTCATCAGCACGGACGGGACGAGCACGGAAAGCGCGCGACGCATGGAGTCTCCCTGGTTCGAGTGGTTTCGGTCCGCGTCGTACCGCGGCCACGGAGCAGGGACAAGCGACAACCGGCGCGCGGTGCGCCGGCGGCGGCAGGCCGACGCT
>JAEUHQ010000060.1 GCA_016794565.1 Planctomycetota bacterium
GGCTGCGACGTTCGTGGTCGGTGGCGGAGAAGCGTCCCATCGCGCTCATCGATTCCTCCGCCGTCCGCGAATGATGCGGTCCGCGAGCAGATTGATCGCGAACGTGACCAGGAAGAGCACTCCGCCGAGCACGAAGAGCACCTGGTAGTGGTCGCTGCCGACGGCAGCTTCGCCGAGTTCGGCCGCGATCGTCGCCGTGACCGTCGCGGCGGAGTCGAACACGCTCTGCGGCGCCATCAGGCGGTGGCCGCTCGCCATCAGCACGGCGATGGTCTCGCCGAACGCGCGGCCGATGCCGAGCAGGATCGCGGCGGAGAGGCCCGGTCGCGCGTGAGGCAGGACCACGCGCCACACCACCTGCCAGCGCGTGGCCCCGAGGGCTTCGGCGGCTTCGCGGTAGTTCTCGGGCACGGCCTTCAGCGCGTCTTCCGCGATCGTCGTGATGATCGGTGCGGCCATGAGGCCGAGGATGATCCCGGCGTTCAGCACGTTCAGCCCGACCGGTACGCCGAACACGTCCTGGATCACCGGCTTCAGCACCTGCAGGCCGATCACGCCCCAGACGACGGAAGGGATCGCGGCGAGCAGTTCGATCAGGATCTTGAGCCACTCGCGCCGCCGGCCCCGCGCGAACTCGCCGATGTAGATCGCCGCGCAGAAGGACAGCGGAACCGCGATCGCCATCGCCACGGCGGTGATCCACGCGGTGCCCGCGAGGAGCGGAACGGCGCCGTACGCGGGCGGGTCGGACGTCGGTTCCCACCGGGTTCCGAACAGCAGGTCGCTCCACGAGAGGCGGTTCCACGCGAACTCGGCGCCCTGCGACGCGATGAAAACGAAGATCGCGACGATGAAGAGGATCGCCGACACACCTCCGGCGAACACGGCTCCGCGCATCACGAAGTCGAACCACCACGAACGGTCGCGGCGGTCGAGCGTGCTCGCCCATGCAGGCGGCGCAGCCACGGGCTGTTGCGTCGTCGGTTCCACGCTCAGCTCGCCTGTTCGCCGCGCAAGCGCTCCATCAGTTCGCGGATCCGCGGCGTGAGTTGGCGGTAGACCGCCTCGGGGCCCGCGTTCGTGTCGAGCTTCCAGACGAGCACCGTCGTGTGGAACGGTACTCGGCCGATCTTCTCCCGTGCGTCGGCGCCGATGCCGACCACGAGCTGGTAGTCGTCGAGTTGCTCGCGGAGGGTGGGGAGCGGCGTCGGCCACGCCTTGCCCAGATCGATGCCGACCGACTGCGCGAACTTCGCGTACGACCCGTCGATCTCCTCGGCGGGGTTCCACCCGGCACTGCGGTAGCGGCCGCTCTGCGGGAAGGCCTTGCGGGTGAAGTGTTCCGCGATCTGGCTCGGCCCCGAGTTGTCCGCGTCGACGAAGAGAATCTGGAACGTCTTCTCGCCCTTCGTCCGCCCGGTGGCGACGAAGATGGTCTCCTCGCAGATGTTCTTCGCCTGGTGGATGACGCGTTCGAGGCGGTTGAACGTCGCCATCAGGGAGAACAGGTCCTCGACCGGTCGGCTGTGGCTCTCGCCTTCGCGCACGAGGTCGGCGAACACCTTGTCGAAGTACTCCGCGAACTGCGCCGCCGCCAGGAGCGTGCTCTGCGCGAGAGTCGTGTCGCGCTGTTGGAAGCTGCGCAGCGAGTCGTCGAGCATGCGCCGCGCGTGTTCGGCCATCGTCTCGATGTCGCGCGCGACGACTTTGGGCGGCGTGCTCGAGAGCTGCGCGACGGTCCGCGAGATGGTCGCCGCGTAGTCGCCGATGCGTTCGAGTGCGATCGCCAGGCGGAGCACCGAGGACACGTAGCGCAGGTGGCCGGCGCTCGGCAGGTGGCGGGCGACGAACGCGTGGCACAGGCGGTCGAGCTCACGCGTCTGTCGGTTGATGGTGTAGTCGCCGATGACGGTGTTCGCGGCGAGGTCCTTGTCGAGGGCCATCACGGAACTCACAGCATCGCCGATCGCCTTGGTCACTGCGGCGCCGACGATGCCGACGAGATCCTGGATCCAGGCCAGGTCCTTCTGGAGACGCTCTTCGTAGTGGGAGGGCACGGAAATGTTCGGAGGGCTCGGGGTCGCGCGCCATTCGACCGGCGGTGGCGCCGCCGGTCCATCGCGGCGCGACGGCGTGGGTTCGCAGGGGAGTTCAGAGAGGGCGCAGCGGCGGATACCCGTGTGCCTGCAGCACGCGCTGGCCCGCGTCGCTCTTGATCCAATCCATGTATTCCTTGATGGGGCCGACCGGGTCGCCGTTCGTGTACATGTAGAGGGGGCGCGCTATCGGGTACGTGCCGTCCAGCACGGTGGAGTTCGAGGGAGTCACCGGCGCCCCGCCGGCCTTCTTGACGACGGGGACCATGCGTACGTGCGGGGTCGCGTACGCGAGACCGCTGTAGCCGATGGCGCTGCGCGTCATCGAGCAGAACTCGACGACGTCCTTGCTGCCGTTCAGGTTGACGCACTCCGGCTTGAAGCGACCCTTGCTGCCACCGAGCACCGCTTCGCGGAAGTACTCGTAGGTGCCGCTGTTGTTCTGGCGGCTCGCGAGCACGATCGCATCGAGCGACGGGTCGTGGAGGTCGACGCCGAGTTGCGACCATCGCACGACCTGCCCGCCGTCGCCGAACATCTGCTTCAGCTGGTCGAGGGTCAGCCACTCGATCGGGTTGCTCTTGTGCACGTAGATCGCGATGCCGTCGTAACCGACGTGGTGCTCGACCGGGTTCTGGCCGTGCTTCTTCGCGCGATCGAGTTCCTTCGGCTTCAGCTTGCGCGAGCTGTTCGCGATGTCGACGTCGCCCGCGATGAGCGCGGCGATCCCGGTGCCGGAGCCGCCGCCCGAGACCGTGAGCGCGATGTGGTCCTGCACCTTGTCGAACGCTTCGGCCCACGCTCCGGCGACCTCGAGCATCGTGTCCGACCCGAGGTTGTCGAGTTCGACGTGCGTGCCGCCGCGGCGCCAGCAGGCGGTCAGCGTCAGCACGAGCAGGATTGGGAGCGAGCGCCGCATGGTTCCTTCATGAAGGTCGGGCGGGGACTGTGTGCAGGAATGGTGAAGAGGTCTACAGAGCGAAATCAAGGAATCATGAAGGCGGTCCGCCCAGCACGAGCGGCGGCAGTCCGTCGGGGCCCGGCAGTTCGCCGGGCGGGCGGTGGCGGAAGCGCCGGCTCTGCCAGAACCACTGCTCGGGTGCCTCGACCACCGCCTGGCCGAGGGCGCGGTTGATGCGCGTGGTGATCGCGATCAGGTCGGCGTCGCGGTCCGGGCCGGCTTCGTGCCGGATGACGTCGAAGACGCGCAGGCGGTACTGCATTCGGCCGGTGCGCAGCACGGCGACCACCGCGATGGGCGCGCCGGTGAGCAGGTGCAGCAGCGCGGGCGTGGCGACGGTGCGAGCAGGGGTGCCGAGGAACGGCGCCACGACCGAGCTGTGTTTCCCGCCGCCGTCACTCAAGAGGCCGATGACTCCCTTGTCGGCGAGCACCTTCTTCAGCGTCCACATCACGTTCTTCCGCGCGACGACGGTCTGACCGGTGCCGGTGCGCAGACGCGCGATCAGCCGATTCAGTGCGGGGAGCGGGCTCGGCCGGAACACCGAAGTGATGGGCAGTCCGAGGATGCCCGCCGCGTATCCCGACACGTCCCACACGCCCATGTGGCCCGTCGCGAAGATCATTCCCCGGCCCTCGGCGAACAGCTCGGCGAGTCGCGGGTACTCCTCGAGATCGCAGTGCTCGCGCAGGTTCGCCGCCGTGATGCGGCGCATGCGGCAGAAGTCGATCGCGATCCACGCGATGTGGCGCGACCAGCGCCAGAGGTGGTGCGCTGGCCGCGCGGCGCCGAGAGGGGAGCCGGGACGGAACGCGATGCGGCAGTTGCGCCAGTAGCCGCTGCTGCGGCGTCCGCGGCGGTCGTGCAGGCACCACCACAGGAACCACGGGACCGCGCACAGGTCGCCGATCGCGTACGCGAGCCAAGCGGGCAGAGCGCCGATGGTGTGGATCAGCGCGGCGAACGCTCCGACGACGAGCCGCTGCCACAGCGCTTCGCGCGGCGGATGAGGCGGGTCGGGATCGTCTTCGCTCATGCGGGCGAGGTGGGGCGGGTGGTGGGCAGGCGCACCATCGCGAGGCAGGCGAGTCCGATCAACAGCGGAACGGCTTGCACGACCATCGCGGCGCGGTGGCCGCAGGCGTCGGCCACCACGCCGTAGATCGCCCCGCCGACGACGGACACCTTCAGCGTGATGCCGTAGAGCCCGAAGTACTGGCCGAGGCGTTCGCGCGGCGCGAGAGCGAGCACGACCTTGCGACCGGCGGTCCACACTGCCGCCAGGCCGAACGACCCGAACACCGCGAGCGTCGCGATGTAGCCGGGGAGCGATGTGCCGCCGTACGCCGCGCCGCCGCCGAGTGCGACGAGCAGCGCGATCGCCGCCGCCTTCATCACGGTGAGCGGCGCTCGATCGGTCCACCGCCCCGCGGCAATGCCGAACGGCAGGGCGAGGCCGTTCAACGCGAGGCCGACGATGACGACGAGGTCGGTCGCGCCTGCGTCGCCGGCGAAGGTCTTGCCGGCGAACGTGAGTGTGCCCGACCCGAGCGCGTTCGCGAACAGCGCCTTCGTGAAGCTCGCGAAGAACAGCACCGCCGTGTTGAGGACGTCGACGAGGCAGAAGTTGCCCAGCAGGAACCACAGCAGCGGCGGATGCCGCGGCAGGTCGCGCAGCGTCGCGCCGAGTTCACGGGCCGCGGCGCGCACGGCGCCCGCATTCGATCCCCGCGCCGGCCGGCGCACGTCGCGCACCAGGACCATGCACGGCGCCGCCGTGACGAGGAACAGCGCGGCCGCGGCGAGGAACGTCGCCGACGGGGAATACCCCGGCAGCACGAGCGCGACCAGGACGACGATCGTACCGACATAGCCCGTGCCGACGCCGAGTCCGCTCACCTGGCCCGCCTCGGCGTCGTGCGCGACCGAGGGCAGCAGCATGTTGTAGAAGAGCAGGCCGAGGTTGTACGTGACGTTCGCGACGAAGAACCCGGTGAGCAGCACCGGAGCGCCCTCGGCCCCGGCCGGCGCGAGTCCGAGGCTCGCGAGTGCACCGATGCAGAGGAGCGTCGAGATCGCGAGGTAGCTCCGTGCCCGCGCGGTCTGGTCGGCGAGCGCGCCGAGTGCTGGCACGAGCACGGCAGCGAGGATCATCGACGCCGATTGGACGACGCCGACCGGCGCGCTGCGGTCCCCGAGAACGGCGGTGACGTGTGGCGCGAACACGTATGTGACCACGGCCGCGTAGACGGTGTTCGCGAGGTCGTAGACGACCCACGACGCGGTGCGCAGGCGCTTGCCGGGTCGGTCGATCGCGGCGATTGGCGGCGTCTCGGCGTGCACGGCGAGAGTGTGGCGATCGCACCGGAAATTGCTCGCGCCGATCGGCGCGGGTCGCGAGGATCGGCCGCATGAACGTCAACGAACTGATGAGCCGGGAGGCGCGGGTGGTCCGCATCGGGGACCGCCTGGACGCGGTGGCCCGGGTGTTGTGGGACCACGACTGCGGCGCGGTTCCGGTCGTCGACGACAGGGGCGCGGTGGTCGGCGTCGTGACCGACCGCGACGTCTGCATGGCGGCCTACACGCAGGGTCGTGCACTGGGCGAGATTCCCGTCGACGCGTCGATGGCACGCGCTGTCCGCACCTGTCGTCCGGAGGATGCTGCGGCCGCCGCGATGGCGACGATGCAGGAACACCAGGTCCACCGCCTGCCGGTCGTGGACGGCAAGGGTGCGCTGGTCGGCATGCTGTCGACGAACGACCTCGTTCGCGCCGTCGCGTCGCGGCCGGCGGCGATCGACACGGGCGCCGTCGTGAAGACCCTGGCTCGCATCGGGGCCCCGCGCAACGCGACGGCTCCGGCGGTCGAAGCGGCGGCGAAGCGCGCGTCGGCTGCGAAGACGGCGGCCGTGGACAACGTCGCGATCGTGCCGGCGTCGACGCCGAAACCGGCGGCGCCGGCCGCCGCGAAGGAGAAGCCGAAGGGCAAGGGCCGCAAGGCCTGACCGGCCCAGCGGCCGCTCGATGGCTGCCCCGTCTTTCACGTTGTCGTCCGATCCGGCGGCGGGCGGGCCGCTGCGCCTTCGCCTCGCCGGCAGCGTCGTGCTCGACGACGGCGCGGAGTTGTGGCGCTCGCTGCGCGGTGCGATGCGGGCGGCGACCGAGGTTGACCTCGACCTCGCGGCCGTGGACCGGCTCGACGGCGGGGCCGCAGCGCTGCTCGCAGCGATCGCGAGCGAAGTCACCGATCGCGGCGGCCGCATGCAGTTCGCCGGCGCCAGTCCGGACGTGGCGCGCCTGCTCGATCTCTACGATTGCCGGCGGGGCGGGCGGTGCGAGAAGGCATCGCCCGTGCAGCCCGGCCTGCTCGACGACGTCGGTTCGTTCGCGCACGACGCTGCCGCCACGACGAAGGCGATCCTCGCGTTCGTCGGCGATCTCGTGACCGGCGTGGTCCAGGCGATCCGCCGGCCGCGCACCGTGCACTTCGGCGAACTCGGTTCGCTGATCGAACGTGCAGGCGCCGACGGCCTGCCCATCGTCGTGCTCATCAACTTCCTCGTCGGCGCGATCCTGGGTCTCCAGGGCGCGATCCAGTTGCATCGCTTCGGTGGCGACCAGTTCCTCGCGAATCTCGTGGGGCTCTCCATCGTCCGCGAACTCGGACCGTTGATGACGGCGATCCTCGTGACCGGCCGTTCCGGTGCGGCCTACGCCGCGGAACTCGGGACCATGACGGTCAACGAGGAGATCGACGGTCTTCGCACCCTTGGCCAGGATCCGCAGCGCTTCCTCGTGTTCCCGCGCGTTCTCGCGCTGCTCGTCGTGCTGCCCGTGCTGACCGTCGTCGGCGACCTTGTCGGCTCGCTCGGTGGCCTCGCGATCGCCATGACCTACCTCGACCAGCCCACCGTCGTCTACCTGCAGTCGCTGGAGCGCGCCGTGCACCTCGACGACGTCGGCACGGGCCTGCTGAAGAGCGTCGCGTTCGCCGTCGCGATCGGCCTGATCGCCTGCCAGCGCGGCCTCGCGACGCGCGGCGGAGCGGCCGGCGTCGGGCGTTCGACGACCTCGGCCGTCGTGGTCGTCCTGTTTGCGCTCGTCGGACTCGACGCGGTGTTCACTTGGATCTTCTCGCTGCTCGACTGGTGACATGGGCAAGGTCCTCCAGGTGCGCGACGTGTCGGTCGGCTACGGCGAGCCCTTGCTCGAGGAGATCTCCTTCGACGTGCAGCGCGGTGAGGTGTTCGCCGTGCTCGGCGGCTCGGGCTGCGGCAAGTCGACGCTGCTGCGCACGCTGATCGGGCTGCAGGAACCGTTGGCCGGCCGCGTGCACTTCACCGGCATCGGTCCGCCCGCGCGCGCCATGGAGCCGCCGTCGTTCGGTGTGCTGTTCCAGTCGTCGGCGCTGTTCGGTTCGTCGACGCTGCTGCAGAACGTCCTGCTGCCGCTGCAGAAGTGGACCGATCTGCCGGCCGACGCGGCGGCGGCGGTGGCGATGGGCCGGCTTCGCCTCGTCGGGCTCGAGCCCTTCGCGCACTACCTGCCGTCCGAGGTCTCCGGTGGCATGCGCAAGCGCGCGGGCATCGCGCGCGCACTCGCGCTCGATGCGCCGATCCTCTTCTTCGACGAGCCGTCGGCCGGCCTGGATCCCGTGACCTCCGCCGAACTCGACGAGTTGATCCTGACGCTGGCGAAGGGTCTGATGGTCACCATCGTGCTGGTGACCCACGAGCTGCCGAGCATCCTGCGCATCGCGGACCAGTGCATCATGCTCGACCGCGACGCGCGCGGCATCATCGCGCGCGGTTCGCCGAAGGACCTCGCCGAGCGTTCGACCGACGCACGGGTCCGTGCGTTCTTCCGGCGGCAGCCGCTCGCGAGGTCCCGGTGACCGCGCCGGCCAATCGGTGGAAGCTGGGGCTGTTCGTCGTCGCCGGCTGCGGCGCGACGATCGCCGGCATGACGTGGATCGGCATGCGCGAGCTGAAGCGCGCCTACCACACGGCGTACGCATACTTCGACGAGGCGTTGACCGGTCTCGAAGAGGGGTCGCCGGTGAAGTTCCGCGGCGTGACGATCGGTGTCGTCGAACGCATCCGCGTCGCGGACGACAAGAAGCACCTCAAGGTGCAGGCGCACCTCTACGACGACTACCTCACCGATCTCGGACTCGACGTGGGCGAACTCGGCGACGACTGCCCTCTGCCACCGAACCTGCGAGCGCAGGTGGTGATGTCGTGGGTCACCAGTACGGCCTTCGTGCAGGTCGACTTCTTCCCGGACCCGCCGAGCGGCCCGCAGCAGTTGCCGTTCCCGGTCGGCGCGAACACGCTGCGGACGGTGCCGAGCACCGCGAAGAGTCTGGAGGACGCGAGCCGAGAGTTCCTCAACGAACTGCCCGCGATGGCGGTCGCCGCCCGCGAGCTGATCGAACTGCTGCGAGCCGACCTCGGCGGCGCACGGATTCCCGAACTGGCCCGTCGCCTGCAAGGCGTGCTCTCGGGGCTCGAACGCGAGCTGGACGGGTTGCGCGACGCCCGCACCGTCGCGGGCGCGACCGCGACGATCGAAGCGGTGCGCGGCACGGCGAACTCGCTGCGCGAACTCGCGGACGCCCTGCGCGGCCAGGTCGAGTCGGCGCACCTGGCGAAGACGACCGAGTCGTTCCGCGGCTCGGCGGATTCGCTCGCGGGTCTCGGCGCGGACGTCCGCGCGGAACTGGGCCACCTTCGCGCGGCCCTCACGTCGATCGAGCGGCTGGCGTCGATGCTCGAACGAGACCCCGCCGCGCTCCTCCGCGGACGCGGCCAACCGGCGACGTCGCCGCTCCTGGAAGGCAATCGATGAATCCGCGTCGTGGTCCTCGCCGGTCCGCTGCGTGCGCCCTGTGCGCGCTGTCGTTCGCGTTCGCCGGTTGCATCGGTTCGTCGCCGCCGGCGGCGCCGGTTCGGTGGTTCGATGCGACGCCCGATGCAGTGGCCGGGCGGGACCCCGCCGTCCCGGTCGACGTGCGGGTCGAGGCAGCGGCCCACGTCGGGCGTGAGTTCCTCGTGCGCACCGCTCCGCGCGAACTCGTCGTCGACGCGCAGAACGGCTGGCTCGTGGATCCCCGGTCCATCGTCGCGGCAGCGGTCGAGCGTGCGTGCGGCGGTGGTTCGTCGTCGGGTGCCGTGCTGCGGATCGAGATCGAACGCTTCGAGCTGGACGTCGCGGTGGCACCCCGTGTCCACGTTCGCGTGGTCGTCCGCGGCGACGGTCCGTCGCGCGTCGTCGAGCAGGTCGTCGACGCCGCGGATCGAACCCCCGAATCGATGGCTGCCGCGATGGCGATCGCCGTCGCCCGCGTGGCCGAGGACGTGGCGTCGAAGCTTGCGCCCGTCGAGACACGCTGACGCCTGGCTTCAGCTCCCGAGCAGCGCGACCAGGACCGCCGGTGCCTGGCCCCCGACCGGGCGAGGCACGTGCAGGACCCGCGCACGACGCCATGCCGCGAGGGCCGCGCCGCGACCAGCAGCGTCGCCGGCCGGGTCGGAGAGGCGCTGCAACAAGTCGCGTATGGCGACCGGGTGTTCGGCGCCGAGGAGGGCGCACCACCGCGCTGGCTCGAGCCGCGCATCCGGTGTTCCCTCGAACAGCCGCGCGAGAGGCGGCGCGTCGTCGCCCCGGAGCATGTCGGTCGCGAGGCCTGGAAGGGCGTCTTCGCGGCGCACGGTCCGGAACAAGTCGCGCAGCAGCGGTCGCGCCCGTTCGGGTTCGGATCGCGCGAGCATCCGTGTTGCCGCGACCCTCAGCAGTTCGGGTTGCCGGGTGTCCCCAGCGAGGCGAGCAGCCTGCGCGAGGAGCGACGCGGACGGAGGTGCGTCGAAGCTCTCGAGCATGGCGGCTTTGCGGTCCGCGTCGGTTTCGTCGACGACGCGCTGGTCGAGCGCGCCGCGCATCGGGGCGCCGCCGATGGTGAGCACGGCGCGCATGGCCTGCCGGCACTCGTCCGGGTTCGTGCTGCGCAGAGCACGGGCGGCGATCTCGAGCGCTGGCAGGTGGTGGAGGCGGCTCAGCACGGCGAGGGCGCGCGCGCGTTCGTCGGCGTGTTCGCCCTGTTCGGCGAGGTGCTGCAGCAAACCGACGAGGGCCGCGGCCAGCGGGCCGCTGTCGTCGCCGAGCCAGGCGAGCAGCGCGATGCGCTCTTCGCGCGAGCCGCGTTCGAGCATCCGGCGCGCCTTCTGCTCGTCGAACGTGCGATCGACCGGCAGGAGCAGCTTCAGCGCTTCGGCGCGAACGACGGGGTCGCGGAGCGAGTCGTCGTTCAGCAGCTGTCGCAACGCGGCGGCCTGCGCGGTCTGCGGATGGCTCCCCATGCCGAGCAGCAGCGCGAGCAGCGCGTCGCGTTGCCGGCGCAGGTTGCCGTGCAGGAACGAGGTCAGCACGCGGCTCGTGGTCGTCGGCGAGTGATCCGGCGGCAGGAGTCCCAACGCGAACGCGGCGGCGATGCTCTCGGGCTCGCTTCGTGCGGACAGGTCCGCGAGCTGGTCGTCGAGCACCGTGCCGATGCCGGCCGTCGCCTGCAGACCCAGTGCGACCAGTCCACGTTGCCGCGCGGCCGGGTCGCGGTCCTTCGCGATCGTGACGATCGTGCCGTGGTTCGCGGCATCGCCCATCTGCGCGACGACGATCGCGGCTTCGCCCCGTACCCGCGGGTCCGGGTCGGCGAGCAGGCGCGTCGCTGCGGTCGCGACGACACGTGGCACGCCGGAAGGCTCGGTCTGTGCTGCCGCGAACACGGAAAGCGCGAGAACGCACAACGCGGCGCGCAGGTGTGCGGCGAGCGCGCTCCTTCGCACGGCCGGGCGGCGAGTGTTCGGGCTGGGCGGGGGGGTGTCGGTGCGAAGGTCGTTCACAAGCCGGTGGCAGCGCGCATAGTATGGCCGCGAGCGACGGCGGCCGGGAGGCAGCCCGGACGGTTCCGGGCCCGCACCGCGATCGATGCCGCGCGATCAGCAAAGCCCGTTCCTGCACCCAGATGCGCATCGCTGTGTTCGACGGTTGGTCGGGAGTCGCCGGGGACATGTGGGTCGGCGCGCTGCTCGACGCCGGCGTGCCGCTGGCCCCGCTGGCGGCGGCGGTGCGGTCGCTCCAGCTGCCGGGGGTTTCCGTGCGCGCGACGAAGGTGCTGCGCGGCGGACTCGCGGGCACCCACTTCGCCGTCGACACGGCGCATGGCGCGTTCGTGCCGGCGGCGACGACCGGAATCGGTCCACGGCTGCCGCTCGCCGCGGGTCACGCGCATCGAGGGCTGGCCGAGATCGAGGCGATCGTCGGGCGCGCCGAGCTTCCCGCCGCGGTGGTTGCCGACTGCCTGCGCGTCTATCGCGCGATCGGCGAAGTCGAAGCCGCGGCGCACGGTTGCCCGATCGAGAACGTGCACTTCCACGAAGTGGGTGCCGAGGACACGATCGTCGACGTCGTGTGCGCGTGCCTCGCGACGCACCTGCTCGGCGTCGAACGCATCCACGCGAACGGCATCGAGACCGGGTCGGGCACCGTGCACACCGAGCACGGCCTGCTGCCCGTGCCGGCGCCCGCGACGGCAGCGCTCCTGCGCGGCATCCCGGTTCGTTCCGCCGGGCTGCCCGGCGAGCGCACGACGCCGACCGGCGCCGCACTGCTTCGCACGCTGGTGCACGCGTTCGACACTCCGGTGCGCCTCGTCGCCGAGTCGATCGGCTACGGCGCCGGCACCCGCGACGACGCGGACGTGCCGAACCTGCTGCGAGTCACGGTCGGCGCGACTGCGGGCGCCGCGGCAGGGGATCCGACGCAGCTCGTCGAGTTGTCGTGCCACGTCGACACCGCGACCGGGGAACAGATCGGCTGGCTGCTCGACGAGGTGCTCCGGGCCGGCGCGACGGATGCGTTCCTCGTGCCGGTGCAGATGAAGAAGGGGCGCCCCGGCTCCCTCGTCACGGTTCTCGTGTCGCATGCACAGGAGGAGTCGATCACGCGTCTCCTGCTCGAGGAGTCGTCGTCGCTCGGTGTCCGGCGCCACGAGGTGCAGCGCAGCGTGCTCGAGCGCTGGCAGGAGACGCGGGACACGGCGCTCGGTCCCGTCCGCTTCAAGGTCGCGCGCCTGCCGAGCGGAGTCGTGACAGCGCGCCCGGAGGACGACGAACTGCGCCGGCTGTGCGCCGCGCACGGACTCGGCCGTGGCGATGTGCTGCGGCGCCTGCTGGGCTGAGAGGAGAGGCGGGTCCGCTACGCGCGGCCCATGAACTCGCCGGTCTCGGTGCTGACGCGGACCTTCTCGCCCTTCTTGATGTGCGCGGGCACCTTGATCTCGAGGCCGGTGTTGCAGGTCGCCGGCTTCTGCACGCTGCTGACGGTGTCGCCGCGCGCCGCGTCCTCCGTCTGCACGATCTCGAGTTCGACCGCCGGCGGCAGCTGCACGGTGAGCGCTTCGCCCTCGCAGAACACGACGGTCACCGTGCTGTTGTCGGTGATGAACTTCATGGCCTCGCCGACGACTTCGGCGTTCAGCACGAACTGCTCGAAGTTCTCGTTGTCCATGAAGGTGTAGCCGAGCGAGTCCTTGAACAGATACTGCGACTCGCGCGAGTCGAGGAAGACGAGGTCGAGCGTGTCGCTCGTCTTCATGCGGACTTCCTTCTGCCGGCCGTTCTTCAGGTTCTTCAGGTAGACGTGGTGGATGGCGCGCAGGTTGCCCGGCGTCAGGTGGTCGTACCGGGTGATCTGGTAGAGGTCGTTCTCGAAGCGGACGACCATGCCTTTCTTGGCTTCGGTTACGCGGATCGCCATGACGGTGTTGTGCGGAGTCTCGGTCGGGGTCGAAGGGCGAGCAGGATAGCGGCCTCCGAACCGCTCCGCGAGGGTTGCCTCGACGCCGCGGCGATCCTCCAATGCCGCGGCATGGATGCAACTCGCCACGCTCCCGGCCTCGACCGACGTGTGTTCCTCGGCGGAGCCGCGATGGCCCTGTCGACCTTCGTGCTGCCCGCGGCCCGGCCCGTTCGCGCACCGCTGTTCGACATCAGCCTCGCCGAGTGGTCGCTGCACCGGACCCTGCGGAGCGGCAAACTCGACAACCTCGACTTCCCGAAGAAGGCACGCTCGTTCGGCATCGCCGCCGTGGAGTACGTGAACTCGTTCTGGAAGGACAAGGCGGGTGACGAGAGGTACCTGGCCGAGTTGAAGAAGCGCTGCGACGGCGAGGGAGTGAAGAGTCTGCTCGTCATGTGCGACGGCGAGGGCGCGCTCGGCGATCCCGAAGCCAAGGCGCGCACGATGGCGATCGAACGACACCAGCGATGGGTGACCGCGGCGAAGGCGCTCGGCTGCCAGTCGATCCGCGTGAACGCGCAGAGTGCGGGCACCGCCGAGGAGCAGCAGAAGCTGGTCGCCGACGGCCTTCGCCGGCTCTGCGAGTTCGCCGATCCACACGGCGTGAACGTCATCGTCGAGAACCACGGCGGCCTGTCGTCCGACGGCAAGTGGCTCGCGGCGACGCTCGCGGCCGTGGAGCACGCGCGGTGCGGCGCGCTGCCGGACTTCGGCAACTTCCGGATCGACGACGCGCACGAGTACGACCGCTACCAGGGCGTCGACGAACTGATGCCGTTCGCGCGGGGCGTCAGCGCCAAGTCGCACGAGTTCGACGCCGACGGCAACGAGACCCGCACCGACTACCGCCGCATGCTCGACATCGTGGTTCGCAGGCACGGCTATCACGGCTTCCTCGGCATCGAGTACGAAGGGGATTCGTTGACCGAGGACGCCGGCATCGCCGCGACCAAGGCGCTGCTCGAGCGCGTCCGTGAAGGCATGCAGTCGGACGCGGCGAGCAAGGCCGCCAAGGACGAGGGGCGATGAACGAACGTCTTCGCAAGCTGCCGACGTACCCGATGGTGCAGCTGGAGCAGTGGAGGCAGGATCTCGCGGCGCGCGGTGTGCGGGTGTTCGACTTCGGCACCGGCGATCCGCGCGAACCGACGCCGTCGATCCTTCGTGACGCGCTCCGCGCCGCGGTGCCCGACGTGAGCCAGTACCCGCCGACACCCGGCACGCCGGCGCTGCGCAGGGCCGCGGCCGCCTACGTGCAGCGGCGCTTCGGCGTGAAGGTCGACCCGGACGCCGAAGTGCTGGCGACGTTCGGGAGCAAGGAGTGTCTGTTCCACCTGCCGATGACGTTCGTGCAGGTGCCGAGCGACAAGGACCTCGTGCTGTACGGCGAGCCCGCGTACCCGGTCTACGAGATCGGCGCGCTGTTCGCGGAGGCGTGGACGTACGCAGTGCCTCTCGGCGTGCACAACGGCTACGCGATGGACCCGGACGCGTTGCCGGAGTCGGTGCTTCGCCGCGCGTCGGTCGTGTTCCTCAACTACCCGCACAACCCGACCGGCTTCTGCCTGCCGGACGCGCTGTTCCGGCGCTGGATCGAGGTGCGGGAGGAGTACGGCTTCGTGCTCGTCAGCGACGAGTGCTACGTCGACCTCCACTACGAAGGGCCGCGGCCGCGCAGCATCCTCGAGTTCGGTCGCAAGGGCTGCCTCGCGGTGCATTCGCTGAGCAAGCGGTCGGGCATGACCGGCTACCGCTCGGGCTTCGTCGCGGGCGACCCGGAACTGATCGGCGTCTACCGACGGTTCCGCGCCAGCATGGGCACGGCGCCCCAGGACTTCGTGCAGGCGGCGGCGGCGCTCGCGTGGACCGACGAAGGCCACGTCGCCGAGCGTGCACGCTGCTTCGGCGAGAAGCGCGCGGTCGTGCTCGACCTCTGCAAGCGGCGCGGTCTCACCGTGCACGGCAGCAAGGCCGGTCTCTACGTGTGGATCGAAGTGCCCGCCGGCACCAACGACGTCGACTATGCGGCGCGCTGCCGCGAGGTCGGCATCCTGTTGGCCCCCGGCGGCTTCTTCGGCAAGGGCCAGGAGCGCTTCGTGCGCGCAGCGCTCGTGCCGAGCGTCGAGGAGTGCCGCGCGGCTGCGGCGCTCTGGCCGGCGTGATCGCGATCAGCGCCTGCCCTGTTCGAAGGGCAGGCCGCAGCCGGCCCATTGGGCGAGGCCGCCGCGCAAGTTCGCCAGCTTCGTGAAGCCGGCGCGCGCCATGATCTCGCACGCGAACAGGCTGCGGCGCCCGTGCTCGCAGTGCACCAGCCAGTTCGTCTCGCGGTCGAGTTCGTGGATGCGGCGTTCGAGGTCCTGCACGGGCACGAGTGTCGCGTTCGGGAGGCGGTGGCTTCGGTACTCCTCGTCGGTCCGGACGTCGAGGATGCGCAGAGTCGGGTCCCGCTGCAGTTCGCTCTGTGCTTCGGCTGGATCGAGGTCGCGGTACGTCATCGCCGCGATCGGAGCGCACCGTGCGGCGCCGGTCAATCGAGGTGCGCGCGGTCGGAGTCGCCCATCTCGACGCCGCCCGTGGGGAAGTACTCGCGCCAGCGTCGCGACACCAGGGCCGCGGTGTCGGGGTCGCAGAAGAGCTCCTTCGGGTAGGAGGGCTTCATCCGCGCGTCGATCACGATCGGCGGCGTGTGGCTCGGCTGGCTCCGCACGAGGTCCACGGCGCGGGCGTGCACGTCGGCTGCGGGCTCGAAGCGTGTGAACGTGGTCCACAGGAAGTTGACCGCCGACTTCGCGGCCTTCCGCGCGTCGTCGACGAGCACGACGAGGGGCCACCGGTCGAGCGCCGGCGCCGCGGCCAGGCGCTTTGGCGCATCACGGTCCGTGGCGAAGGCGGGTCCTTCGACGACGAGGCAGCCGGGGCAGAAGACTTCGGCGCGGACGAACGGCCCCGGCAGCGCGCCTTCGAAGCGGTCCGGCAGGGAACGAACCGGGTCGCCGAGGCCGATCAGCACGCCCTTGCTGCCGCGGTTCACCGCGGGACCGCTGTAGTCCAGGGTGTCCATCGCCAGCGATCCGAACAGGTACAGGTCGGTGCGGAAGTCCGCGCGCGCGAGCACGTGCTGGAGTGTCTTGCGGAAGTCGCGCAGGTCGACCGGCCGGTCCGTGAGCAGGAGGAACTTCGTCAGCGCGAGCTGGCCTTCTCCGAGGATCCGGAACGCGCTCGTCATCGCCTCGCGCGCGTGGCGTTCGCGGACCACGGCCGCGGCCAGCGAGTGGTAGCCCGTCTCGCCGTACGACCAGAGGTCGCGCACGGTCGGCATCGCGACCTTCGCGAGCGGCAGCAGCAGTTCCTGCAGGTAGTCGCCGAGGAAGAAGTCCTCCTGGCGCGGCTTGCCGACCACGGTCGCACACAGGATCGGGTCGCGCCGGTGCAGGAGCGTGTGCACGCGGATCAGCGGGTAGTCGTGGCGGAGCGAGTAGTAGCCGTAGTGGTCGCCGAACGGGCCCTCCGCGCGGCGTTCGCCCGGCCGCACGTCGCCGACGATGCAGAACTCGGCGTCCGCGAACACGGGCAGCGGCGCCTTCGGCGTGCGCGCGCTGCGCAGCCGTCGGCCGAGCAGCAGCGACGTGAGCAGCACTTCGGGCACGTTCTCGGGCAGCGGCGCGATCGCGCCGAGGATCAGTGCTGGAGGGCCGCCGATCGTCACGTGCACGGGCATCGGCCGGCCGAGCCGTTCGTATTCCGCGAGGTGGTGGCCACCGCCCTTCCCGATCTGCACGTGCAGACCGGCCTCGTCGTCGGAGAAGCGCTGGATCCGGTACATGCCGAGGTTGCTGCCGAGCCCTTCCGGGTGCTCGGTGTAGACGAGCGGCAGTGTGACGAACGCCCCGCCGTCCTCGGCCCACGTGCGCAGGAGCGGCAGGCGCGACAGCCGCGGCGGCGAGTCCTGCTCGGCGAGAACGGGCGCGCCGAACGGGAACGAACGGCCGACCTTCAGGAGCGCACCGATGGTCCCGCGCTGTCGCCACAACCTGCCCGGCGACGGCGGCAGCATCGTGTGCGGCACGTCCGCGAGGCGCTGCACGAGTTCGAGCGGGTGCGCGCCGAACGCGAGATCGACGCGCGTCTTCGTGCCGAAGAGGTTGGTGACCGCCGGCCAGGGCGATCCCTTGATCCGGCGGAAGAGCAGTGCGGGGCCGCCGGCGGCGATCACGCGGCGATGGATCTCCGCGGCTTCGAGATCGGGGTCGACCTCGGTCGTGATCTCCACGAGTTCGCCGCGCGCACGAAGCGCGGCGAGGAACGCGCGGAGGTCGACGAGAGAACGGGTCACGCGGTGACTCCGAGGAAGCGACCGACGATCGCGGCGACGCGCGCCGTGGCTCCGGGTTCGCCGAGCCGGTGCCGCACGTCGCCGAGGGCGGCGATCGCGGAGTCGCGCGCGGGGCCGTCGCGCCACAGTTCGCCCGCGGCGTGAGCGACGTCGTTCCAGCCGTCCGCGCGGTGGAAGCAGAACTCGGGAACCGCGGCGCGGCCGGCGATCAGGTTGGCCGCGGCAATCCACGGCACGCTGAGGATGTTGTGGTAGCCGAGTGTGTGGATCGTGCCGCGGAGCTGGTAGACGACGATGGTCGGATTGCCGAAGAGACACGCCTCGAGCGAACCCGTGCCGGACTTCGCGAGCACGAGGCGTGCGCCGGCGAGCCACGGCGCGAGTGTGCCTTCGTGGTGCTCGACGAACGTCGCCTCTTCGTGAGCGAGCAGTTCGCGGATCAGCGGAGTCCGCTTCCCGCTCTTGTGCGGCAGCACGATGCGGCAGCCGGGGAACGCGGAGCGCAGCGATCGTGCGACACGCAGCATGCCGGGCAGGTTCGCGGTGATCTCGGCGCGGCGGCTGCCCGGGAGCAGCACCAGCGTCGGACGCTCGCGCACGGCGGCGGTGGCGGCGGGTTCCGGCGGATGCGCGGCGATCTCGTCGAGGAGCGGGTGGCCGATGTACGCGGCGGGGATGCGGAAGCGGCGGAAGAACGACGTCTCGAACGGCAGGATCGTCAGCGTCGCATCGACCGCGCGGCGGTAGCGGCGCATGCGCCACGGTCCCCAGGCCCAGTACTGCGGCGCCACGTAGTGCAGCACCGGGATCCTGCGCCGTCGCGCCGCCTTGGCCATCACGACGTGCAGGCCCGGGTAGTCGACGAGCACGACGAGGTCGGGCGGATCGTCGCGCAGCACGCGCAGGTAGTCCGCGAACGCGCGCAGGATCAGCGGCAGTTGCCGCAGCACGCCGAAGACGCCCATGACCGCGTGCTCGCTCAGGCCGATGCGAACCGCGGCACCGGCGTCCGCGAGCAGGTGGCCGCCGAACGCCGTCGTGCGCACCGCGGGCGGCAGCGCCCGCACGAGGCGCGCTGCGTGCGCTTCGCCGCTCGCTTCTCCCGCGGAGACGAAGAGGTGCGGGCGTTCGCCGCGGGCCGGCCGCTTCCGCGCGAAGAACTCGCGCAGCGCCTCGTCGGGCGACTCGGGGTCCGCGTGCGCGGCGGCGTCGAGCACTTCGCGCGCGACCCGGCGCCAATGGTGGCGGAACGGCAGGTAGGCGAGCAGACGGAAGGGCACGAGCAGCGCGCGCAGCACTTCCCGCATCAGCGTGACGGCGACTTCGAGCGCGACCACCGTCACGGCTCCAGCCGGCGCAGGGCGCGCCACGCAGCGAACCAGAACGCGCTCGCGCCGAGCAGCAGCCAGGACGTGAATGCCGGCCCGGCGGTCGGGTCGAACATGTGCCGGAGGGGGAGATTGCCGGCGAGCAACGGCGCGTACCAGTCGAAGTCGACGAGGCGGAACAGGCTGTACGGGCGGATGCGCTGGGTGAGGTAGACGCCGATCTGCAGCACCGCGGCGGCCCCGACCCACGCCGCGACGTGTGCCTGCACGCGGCACTTCACGGAGACCCACGTCGTCGTGGCGAGGAAGAACAACGTGAACGCAGCGGCATGCATCGATGCACGCATCGTCTCCGCGAACGGGAGTTCCATTTCGATGCGGCTGCTCCACCAGATCGCCGACGCATTGACGAGGAAGATGGGCACGACGAGCGCGACGGCCGTCGGCCACGTCTTCTGCCACAGGATCCGGCCGCGCGACACCGGTCGCGCGAGCAGGAACTCCAGGGTCTGCGCTTCGCGTTCGCGCGCGAAGAGCCCGGTGCCGAGAAGCACGGCGCCCGCGGTGCACACGAGGTTCGTGCTGCGGAAGAACAGCATGATCGCGCACCACGCGCGGTACGCGACGTCCTCGTCGCGGTTGCCGACCCCATCGCCGATGCGTTTCACCCAGTCCATGCCGGGGTTCCTGAGTAACGTCGAACGCTGTAGGTCGGGGTAGATGTCCGGCCACAGCAGGATCACCGGCACCGCGAGCAGCTCGAGGACCACCAGGTAGGCGAGCGCCATCCAACGGATCTCGCGCCAGGTCTTGCCCGCGATCACGGCGCGCCTCCGCGGTCGTCGCGATCGGCGTACAGGAGGACGCGGTACAGATCCTCGAGGCGCGACGTTCCGCACTCCACGGCGTCGAAGGTGTCGGCGGGCAACGAACGGATCCACACGAGCGGATCACCCTCGGTTTCGACGACGAGTGTGCCGTCGCGTTCGCGGCGTTCGACGTGCGTCGAAGGCGGCAATGCGGCTCCGGCGCGCAGGCGAACCCGGGTCCATCGCCGCAGTCGCGCCCGGGCGTCGGCGAGCCGCTGGGCGGCGATCAGCGAACCGTCGTGCAGGAACTCGAGGCGGTCGGCGAGGGTCTCGAGTTCCGCGAGGTGGTGGGAACTCAGCACGATGGTCTTGCCCGCGGCCCGGAGCGCGACCAACGCGTCGCGGAGGAAGAGGCGCACGCTGGCGTCCAGTGCGCGGTCCGGTTCGTCCAACAGGTAGAGATCGACGTCGGGAGCTAGCGTCGCGACGAGCGCGAGCTTCTGCTTCATGCCCGCGCTGTAGCTGCGGACGCGGGCGTGCAGCGGCAGTTCGAAGCCAGCGAGCAGCGCGTCGCGCCGCGCGGCGTCGATGCGGCGGTGGAACCCGAGGGCGAACGCGAGGAACTGCGCGCCGGTCATCTGCAGGTACACGCCGGTTTCCCCCGGCAGGTAGGAGGTGCGGTGACGCACCTCGAGCGAATTCGGCGCCGGGTCCATCCCGAGAACCGACACGTCGCCGCCGCTGCGCGCCACGAGTCCCACGAGCGTGCGCAGCAGCGTCGACTTCCCGGCACCGTTCGGGCCGACGAGGCCGAGCACTTCGCCGCGTGCGACCTGCAGGTCGATGCCGCGCAGCACGGTGCGATCGCCGTACGCCTTCGTGAGGCCGCGCAGAGCGACTGCCGGCGCTTCGCTCACGCGACCTCGCGCAGGAAGTTGTGCAACAGCAGCGCGCCGTCGGGTGTGCGGAACGACTCGGGATGGAACTGCACGCCGAAGGTCGCGTGCGTGCGGTGGCGCAGCGCCATCACGTTGCCGCGATCGTCGCGTGCCGTGGCGACGAGTTCGGGCGGGAGCGGCTCGCGGACGTACAGCGAGTGGTAGCGGCACGCGAGGAACGGCCGCGCGAGGCCCGCGAAGAGATCGCTGCCCTCGTGTTCGATCGGCGTCGCGCGCCCGTGCACGGGCTCTCCGCGGCCCACGGCGGCCCCGAACGCGGCGCCGATCGCCTGGTGGCCGAGGCAGACTCCGAGAATGGGCCGCTCGCCCGACCAGCGGCGGATCGCCGCGATCGAGTTCCCCGCGTCCTCGGGGCGGCCCGGGCCGGGCGACACCACGATCGCCGCGAAGTCACCGATCCGTTCGACGGGGATCGTGTCGCTGCGCATCACGCGCACGTCGGCTCCGAGTGCCATCAGCCCCTGCGCGAGGTTCCAGACGAACGAGTCCTTGTTGTCGAGAAGGAGGATCAAACCCGCCGCGCAGAGTATCGTCCCGCCCCGCGATGAACATCCTGATCGTCGGACTGGGCGAGGTCGGTTCGTACCTCGCCAAGGTGCTGTCGACCGAGGGACACTCGATCACCGTCGTCGATCCGGACCTGAAGCGCATGCGTCGTGTCGCCGACCTGCTCGACGTGCAGGCCGTGCACGGCGACGGGTCGCGTCCCGACGTGCTGGACCGTGCCGACGCCCCGCAGACCGACCTGCTGCTCGCCGTTTCGAACGACGACAAGGTCAACATGCTGACCTGCCTCTTCGGGAAACGCATGGGAGCGAAGAAGACCGTGCTGCGACTGCGCGACACGTCGGCGGTCCGGCGCTCGCGCACGTTCTACAGGAAGAACCTGCAGCACGATCTGCTCCTGTCGCTCGACGACCTCGCTGCCGAGGAGATCGTGAAGACCGCGCGCCAGGCGCGCGGTCTCGGCGTCGAGAACTTCGCCGAGGGCAAGGTGCAGCTCCGGCGGTTCCTGCTCGCGGAGGACGGGCCGTTCACGGGGCAGCTCGTCAAGGACCTGAAGATCCCGGCGGGAATGCTGATCACCGCGATCGACCGCAACCACGACGTACTGGTGCCCGGCGGCAGCGACGATCTGCGCGCGGGGGACGAGATCTTCGTTCTCGGCGAACCGAAGGCGATCGCCACGTTCGAGAAGAGGCTCGGCGGTGCGCAGCGCACCGCGCGGAACGTCGTCGTCTACGGGAGCGGCGGCGTCGCCGTCCAGGTGTGCCAGACGCTGCAGCGCGAGAACGTCGACGTGCGGGTCGTCATCGAAGACCGCGAGGCAGCCGAGGCGTTGTCCGAATCCCTGAAGGGAGTCGTCGTACTGCACGCCGACCCGACGGACCTCGCGTTCCTGCAGGAAGAGCATGTCGGGGAGGCGGACGCGTTCCTCGGCATCTCGGAACTGGACGAACGCAACCTGATGTCGTGCCAGCTGAGCCGCAACCTCGGCGTGAAGCGGACCGTCGCGTTGGTGCAGAAGCCCGACTACGTGTCGCTCTACCAGCAACTCGGCATCGACGTCGCGGTCTCGCCGCGCCTGCTCTGCGCGAACCGCATCCTCGCCTTCGTTCGCAGCCGCAGCATCTCGACGATCGCGACGATCGAGGAGGGCAAGGCCGAGGTGCTCGAGATCGAGGTCCTGCCGGGGAGCCAGCTCGTGGGCAAGAAGATGAAGGATGCCGGGTTCCCGCGCGGCTCGGTCGTGGCGGCGATCACGCGCGAAGACGGGCAGGTCGTGATCCCGCGCGGCGACGACGAGGTGCGGGCGCAGGACCAGATGGTGATCTTCGTGCTCGCCGGCGTCGTGCGCGACGTGCTGGACCTCGCCGGCATCGAGCGCGAGTGACCGTGCGCGGTCACTTCGCTGGCTTCAGCACCGTGATGTCGTCCGTGCGGTACCGCGGCACCTGATCGCGCGGATGGAGCTGCGGCACCGCGAGCAGTTCGCGGACCCGGTCGACGCCGGCGTAGACGTAGTAGCGGCGGACCCCGCCGTTGCACTCGACTTCCGCGGTGCCGGCGACGAGGCCCGCGAACAGCAAGCCGGATTCGCGATGGCGGTGCAGCACGGTCGCCCCGACGGGCAGCGCGACGCCCGGATCGAGCAGCGCGTCGCCGTCGATCGCGTCGTCGTGCGCGCGCCGCACCGGCACCGAACGCGTCGTCGTGCCGTCCGGCGTCCACATCACGAACAGCTCCTGGTCCGCGCCCGGGTCGTGGTCGAGAGCCCGCACGGCCATGGTCTTCAGGTCGATGTCGGCACGGACGAACAGGCTGCCCGTGGCGGTCATTTCGCCGTCTTCGATGACCGGCGTCGGGCCGAGGAAGTAGTGAACACGGCACGGCCCCGTCGTCGCGGTGCGGCCGAGGGTCAGTACGCCGAACTCCGTCGCCGCGCCGAGTTCCACGCCGCCGGTCGTCTCGACGAGCACGACGGGGTGCGAGCGATCGACCCCGTTCTCGCCGGAGAAGAACCAGACGCTGCACCCGGACAGGGCGAAGGGCAGCACGGAAGCGAAGACACACCGGCGCATCGGCGGGCAGCGTAGCCGTTGCGGGAGCTGCGTTCACCCGGTCTGCAGACGGCCTCGACGTTCGTCGACGCGAAGGCGAAGGACCGCGAGCAGCGCACCCGCGACCGCGAACAGGCCGATCACGAGTCCCCACCAGAGTCCCGCTGGGCCGGCGCCGAGGCCGAACGCGAGCCAACATCCGACCGGGAGCCCGATCAGCCAGAACCCGACGACGTTGGCCAGGACGGGGGACCTCGTGTCGCCGAGGCCGCGCAGGCACCCGATCGCCACGACCTGGACGCCGTCGCCGATCTGGAAGGCGCCGGCGATGGGGATCAGCGCCGCGGCGACTTCGACGATCGGTGCGTGGTCGGTCATCGACCGCGCGAGCCAGTGCGGTACCGCGAGGAACACGACCATGAACGCCGCCATCACCGCGGTGCCCGCGCAGAGTGCGGCGAGCACGCTGCGCCGCACCGCTGCGTGGTCGCCGCGCCCGACGGCCCAGCCGACGCGCACGGACGATGCGATGCCGAGTCCGAGCGGCACCATGAAGCTGAGCGACGCGAGCTGCAGCGCGATCTGGTGTCCGCCGAGCCTCGCGCCGAAGGGGTCGTCCGCATTCGCGTCGAACGTGCCGATCAGCAGGGCCGTCGCCGCGAACACGCCGATCTCGAGCAGGAACTGCGCCCCGATCGGCACACCGAGGCGCGCCGCGTGCACGAGCGGCGCCCACGCGAACGCGTCGCGGCGGACGTCGGCGGTGCGCAGTGCGGCGAGATGCGGGGCGATGTCGCGCCAGCCGAACCACGCGAGGCCGATCACCATGAGCCAGCGGTTCACGACGGTCGCGATCGCGGCGCCCGACGCGCCGAGGGCGGGGAATCCGAGTTCGCCGTAGACGAGCACCCAGTCGAAGAACGCGTTCGACACGTTGCCGGCGACGATCGTGACGACCTGCGGCAGCACCCGCGCCTCGGCCTGCAGGAGGCAGCGGAGCATCGCGTAGCCGAGGAACGGCAGTACGCCGGCCGCCTGCCACCGCGCGTAGGACGCCGCGTCGGGCACGAGTTCGGCGGGCTGGCCGCACCACGTCATCCAAGTCGCCGCCGGCAGGAGCACGAGCGCGCACGGCAGCGACGCGAGCAGCGACAGCAGGAGGCCGCGGCCGAGAAGGCGCGGCACCGCGGCGGCATCCCGGGCGCCGACCGCCTGGGACAGCAGGGGGTCGAGCGCCGTGACGATCCCCATGAAGAAGAAGAGCGGCGCGTTCGCGATCGTCGCCCCGAGCGCCATGGCGGGGAGCGCCGCGGGGGTGTGGCGGCCCAGGACCGCCACGTCGACGAAGTTCATCGCCGTCATCCCGAGCTGCACGAACGCGATCGGCCCGCCGAGACGGAGCAGGTGGCGCAGCTCTTCGGCGAACGAGCGGCTCGGCGTCTGGCTGTCGTGCGGTCGGGCGTCCATGGCGGGGGCGGCGGCAGGGATCTCCGCAATGTGGATAGGTCTGTGGAACACCGCGCAGGCGGCGCCAGAACAAGGGGTTCGGGTGTGGAAACGGCCGGTGGGAACCGGGCCGCGTGTGGAGGAGCGTGTGGAGAAGTGCGGGCGCGCCGATGGCGGGTCGCCGATCGCCCGGAGGCCTGTCTTGGCGTCGTCCGCAGCGGGCCCCGCGCGACGGTCCGAGTGTGTGCCCGCGCGGTCAGCCGCGGCCGGGTGCGCCGTGGTCCTTGCCGTTGGCGGCGGCCGGGCGTTCGGCCCGGACATTCGGTGCCACCGTGTTCGCCAGGCCGGCGAGGTCGAGCACCCGTTCCACGAGCCGTACGCGCTCCTGCATCGAGAGGGACTGGACCGGGATGTACGGCACGTCGAACACCTCGAGCAGCAGCTTCACCATGCCGTCGATGCGCAGCACCTCCTCCCATTCGAGTCCGGCGCGCACGCCGTCGGCGACGACGAGCTCGCGGTGCGGGCGCAGGAAGAACACGATGCCCTGGCGTACCCAGCCCATGTAGTCGGCGAGCCGGCGGTCCCGGAACACGTCGCCGAGGATCGTGCTGTGGTGGGCGGCGTAGGCGAGGTTGCAGAACGCGCGGTCGCTGACGAACGGTCCTTGGATCTTCTGTTCGCCCTCGATCTGTCGCTGGAAGACCTCGCGCTGGTAGCGGTTCACGAGGTCGATGTCCGTGCGCAAGGTGTCGAGCCGCGCTTCCATCTCCGCGAGCACTCCGCGGGCCACCTCGGCGATCATCGGCACGCCGTAGCGATCGCGAACCCAGCGCGCGAGCGTCGTCTTGCCGGTGGCGTGGGCGCCGACCATGTAGATGCGCAACGGCGTGCTCGAGACCGGGTCGCGGTGGGGCAGCATGGTCCGCGCAACGCTACCACGGCCCCCCGGCCGGACAAGGACGCCGCGAGTGCGCGGGTCAGCCGTCCGCCGGCGGTGCGGCCGCCGCCGCGAGGACGAGGCGAGCACGCCGCGCCACGGAGGGTTCGACGAACGCTCGTTCGAGGAGAGACGTCGGCGCCCCGAGCGTCTGCAGCAGCAGGTCGGCGAGCAGGCTCGGCGACGCGGAGTCGGGCAGTGGCAGCGGCTGCTTCAGCCGCGACGAGGTCGCGGCGCGCAAGTCGCGGGACAGGTCGAGGGCCTCGGTCGTCGGTGCCGCGATCTCGACGAACGGCGAGCACTTCACGAGGCGATAGGGATGCGGGCTCGGAACTTCGTCGATGCGGACGCGGCAGAGACCCAGCACGAGCATGTGGTAGCGCCCGTCGTTCTGGCGCTCGTGCCGAACGATCTCCCCGAGCCCGGCGACGGACAGCACGGGTGGCGGGTCCTCGTCGTGCGCGCGATCCGTGCGCAGGGCCCCGATGACGAGCCGACCGGGGCCGTCGAGCAGATCTCCGACCATCTGCCGGTAGCGCGGCTCGAAGACGTGGAGCGGCAGCATCTGGTGGGGGAACAGGAACCCACCAGGCAGCGGGAACAGCGGAATCGGCGCGTTCGGGATCGAGACGTCCACGGCGCGCCGACCATACCACCGCGAGCGACCTGTTGGGCCGGTCGCTCGCGACGGTGTCCGATCAGTGCTGCCAGATCTCGGCGCCGGACGGGCCGCCGCCGACCACCATCACCGTGCCGTCGGGCAGGTTCACCGTCGTCGGGAACAGGCGCGGCGCCGACATCGCGCCGGTCGGCGCGATCGCGTTCGGGCTCTGCGACAGGCGATCGGCGCTGGCGGTCGGGTTGAACGTGAACGTCGAGGTCGGGATGTCGATCACGAGCTGGAACCCGCCGGCGATCAGCGCGCCGCCGTTCGGCAGCTGCGCGACTGCCGCGCCGGCGCGGCCTTCCTGCATCCCGTTCACCGTTGCGAACGTGCCGAATCCGCCGACGAACGACGGCGTGAACAACTGGCAGTCGGTGCGCGTCGTGACGACGAGGTCCTGCAGCTGGCCGGTCGTCAGGAACGTCGTGAAGTCGATGTTGAGGCCGCCGACCAGCAGCACCTTGCCGTTCGTGGTCGGCGCGGCGGAGTGCAGGAAGCGCGCCCCCGAGAAGAACGACGGCAGGCCGAAGCTGTTCGTCGTCGGATTGAAGCGATACGCGGTCGCCGACACGTTCGGGATGCCGAGGAACGTGCTGATGCCGCCCGCGACGAGGACCTGGCCGTTGGTCAGGGTCGTCGACGTGTGGAGCGCGCGCGCTTCGAGCATGTTCGGACCCGGGCCGAACGTGTTCGTCGCGGGATCGAAGATCTCCGTCGACTGCAGCAGGCCGGTGAACAGCGACAGCGGGTTGGCGAGGTCGAGCGCCGACAGGCCGCCCGTGATCAGCACCTTGCCGTTGCCCATCACCGACGCGCCGTGGCCGGCGCGGGGCGACGCCATCGCGATGGTCGTCGTGGTCCCGGCG
>JAEUHQ010000049.1 GCA_016794565.1 Planctomycetota bacterium
GCGCGCCTCGGCTTCGCGTGCGTGACCGAGGTCAACAAGCTCACGCTGGAGAACGGCACGTTCACCGCGGAGCGCGACATCGAAGGCGCCCGCGAGGTCGTGACGTGCAGGACGCCCGCGGTCATCAGCTGCCAGAAGGGGCTCAACGAGCCGCGCTACGCCAACCTGAAAGGCATCATGGCAGCGAAGAAGAAGCCGTTCGTCGAAGCCGCGGCGCAACTGCCGCCGCGCGCGATCGAGATCGTGTCGCTGACCCTGCCCGCGGCGCGCGCCGCCGGGAAGATCCTCGGCCAGGGGGCCGACGCGGTGCCGGCGCTCATCGCCGCGCTGCGCAACGAAGCCAAGGCCCTGTGAGGAGCGCGGAGAACACCCATGAGCAACATCGTCGTCATCGCTGAGGTTCGCGGCGGACAGCTGAAGCGCCCCTCGCTCGAGGCCGTCACGGCCGCCCAGCAGCTCGCCGCCGCCACCGGCGGCAAGGTCACCGCGATCGCGTGCGGCGCGGGGCTCGACGCAGCATGCGCCGAACTCGGCAAGGCCGCGCACAAGGTCGTCGCCATCGACGGCCCCGCGTTCGCCAACTACTCCGGCGACGCGTACGCCCGTGCGATCGCCGACCAGGTGAAGGCCGCCGGCGCGTCCGCCGTGCTGATGGCCCACACCGCGATGGGCAAGGACCTGATGCCGCGCGTGTCGGCGCTGCTGGACACGGCGATCGTGACCGACGCGACGGGCGTGTCGTTCGCGGGCGGCGCGTTCACCGCGCAGAAGCCGATCTTCGCGGGCAAGGCGCTGATGACGGCGAAGGCCCTGAAGGCGCCGTTCTGCGCGACGCTGCGGCCGAACAACTTCGCCGCGGCGACGAGCGGCGGCAGCGGCGAGGTCGCCAAGGTGGCGCCGCCCGCCGGCGACCTGCTGTCCGTCGTGAAGGAGATCGTCGCGTCCGCGGGCGGCAAGACGCCGCTGCAGGAAGCGAAGGTCGTCGTGTCGGGCGGCCGCGGACTGCGCGAGCCGGCCGCGTTCAAGATGATCGAGGACCTCGCCGCGGCGTTCGGCCCCGGCGTCGCAGCGGTCGGTGCATCGCGCGCGGTCGTCGACGCCGGCTGGCGTCCGCACAGCGAGCAGGTCGGCCAGACCGGCAAGGTCGTGAGCCCGCCGCTCTACTTCGCGATCGGCATCAGCGGCGCGATCCAGCACATCGCGGGGATGCGCACCGCGCGCACGATCGTCGCGATCAACAAGGACGCCGATGCGCCGATCTTCAAGATCGCCGACTACGGCATCGTCGGCGACGCGTTCGAGATCGTGCCGGCGTTGACGAAGGCGATCGCCGAAGTGGTGAAGCACAAGTGACGCTCAAAGCCGGCATCGTCGGTCTCCCCAACGTCGGCAAGTCCACGCTGTTCAACGCGGTCACCCGCACGCAGAAGGCCCAGGCCGCGAACTACCCGTTCTGCACGATCGATCCGAACGTCGGCGTCGTGACGGTGCCGGACGAACGGCTCTACGTGCTCCAGAAGATCGCGAAGACGAACGTCGTGATCCCTGCGGCGATCGAATTCGTCGACATCGCCGGCCTCGTGAAGGGCGCGTCGACGGGCGAAGGCCTCGGCAACAAGTTCCTGAGCCACATCCGCGAAGTGGACGCGATCGTGCAGGTCGTGCGCTGCTTCGAGGACGTCGACATCCACCACGTCTCGGGCACCGTCGATCCGGTGCGCGACATCGAGATCATCACGACGGAACTCGTGCTCGCCGACCTCGAGTCGGTCGAGAAGCGCATCGACCGCCAGACGAAGCAGGCCAAGCGCGGCGACAAGGAAGCGATCGCCGAGGTGCCGGTGCTGCAGAAGATGCTGCCCGTGCTGAACGCCGGGAAGCCCGCGATCCTGTGCGAACTCACCGCCGAGGAGAAGGCGATCGCGAAGATGTTTCAGCTGCTGACGGACAAGCCGGTCATCTTCGCCTGCAACGTGAAGGACAACGAACTGGCGACGGCCGACGCGAATCCGTTCGTCAAGAAGGTCCGCGAGTACGCGAAGACGCACCTCGCATGCGAAGCGGTCGTGATCTCCGCGCAGATCGAGAGTGATCTCGTGGATCTCGAGCCCGCCGACGCGAAGGCGTTCCTGAAGGACCTCGGCGTCGAGGAGTCGGGCACGGGCTCGCTGATCAAGGCGACCTACCACCTGCTCGGCCTGCGCACGTACTTCACCGCCGGCGAGAAGGAGGTCCGCGCGTGGACGATCCACGCCGGCGACACCGCGCCGAAGGCCGCGGGCGTGATCCACACCGACTTCGAACGCGGCTTCATCAAGGCCGAGACCGTGAGCTACGCCGACCTCGTGAAGTGCGGCAGCGTCGCCATGGCCCGCGAGAAGGGCCTCTACCGCATCGAAGGCAAGGAGTACGTCGTCCAGGACGGCGACGTGCTGCACTTCAAGTTCAGCGTCTGACGATCGCCTCAGCGACCCATCAGGTTGCGCAGGCTCACCACGGTGTCTCCGGAGACGTCAATCGTCGACTTCGCGAGTTCGTCGCCATTCTGCCCCTCGAGGCGGACCTGGTAGCGACCCGTGGGAACCCCCAGCAACCGATGAGGAACGCGGGTCGAGAAGAAGCCCTTCTGTCTGCTCCCCTTCGGCAGGGCGGAGAGTGGGTCGACCAACGTGAGAGTGAACCGCCAGCGCCCCAGATCGCCAACGTCCGCTTCGATCCGCACTTCGTGCGTCGCCAGCTTCGACAGCCTTCCGGCATCGATTTCGATGACGCGGTCGGGCTCTGACTTCTCGAGCGCGAGCTGCTGTTCGTAGACCCTGCCACTCTCGGGCCAGGTGAGGAACAGTCGCTCCTCCGTGTTCGTCTCCGGCAACCAACACGTGCCGGTGGCACGTGGCGTGAGATCGGGATCCTCGTGCCTGCCAAACAACGATGGGTGCTTGCCACATTCGAACCGGTCGACGATCGCTCCACCGCTGGTCACGCGGATTCGCGCGTGCTTCGACAGGTCGACCGTCAAGTAACATATCTCGCCCACTCGCACAGACTGGCGCCCCGCAGTAGCGCCAACATGCGAGGCCGTGACCTGGACGACCGTACCAGGCGCTCCCAAGTAGACAAACTCACCATCGTCGGACGCAACGAGCAGTGTCGGCGACTCCCCGGTTGCAGTCAGAGGTGAGGGCTCGATCACCTCGACTCTCGCGCGCGGAATGCACCTGCCTTCGTGATCGAGAACGATTCCGCGCAGCATCTGATCGCTCGACAGCCGGACTTCGATCGATGTCACGTCGTCGCGCGTGAGCGGCATGATCCAGTGCTGCTGTAGCCACTGCGTCCTGGCCCACTCGCGACTCTGCACCGCCGCGGCCCCGATTCGAACTGCCGGGACGTACTTCACTCGCATCACTGCGTCGCCATCGGCCAGCGGCACTTCGGCAAGTCCCGCCGGTTGAAGGTCGACCTCCTTGCGAGCATCCGTCGCCACGAGCTGCAGTCGCCCAAAGCCACCTGAAGCCAGCGCCGCGGCGACGGCCGTCACGATGCGCACGTTCACCACCAGGTCAATGACGTTGGGCAGGCGCACGGGATCGCATCGCCATCCCCCAGGCTCGGGGTCTGGAGCTACCGCCACTTGTCGTGTTTCCGGCTCGGTCCAGCAGCGCGGCGTCACGGCGATCTCCAGCTTGGCGCCGTCGGCTACTCGAGGCTCCAACGTCAACTGGTAGTTGCCACGAGCATCCGTCAAAGCCACGACCCCGGCGATGCTCACGCTTGCTCCGACAACCGGTTCACCGTCCTCCCAGAGGATGAGCCCCGAAAATCGCACCGGGAGCGATGGAACTGCGGAGCTTCTCTCTGCGGATGCGCTGCCGGTGTCCTGAGGACTCGGCGCGTGAGCCGCGTCACTGCCCACCGACGGTTCCACCGTTGCCGGTGAAACCGCTGGTGCGTGCCACAGCACGAATCCAACACATCCAGCTGCGAGAAGCAGGGCCAGAACCGTGCGAAGCCCGGCACGATGGTCCCGCCGTGGCTCGACTACCCTCTTGTCCACGTCCCTCCTGTGTTCTTTCCATCATTGAGCGTCGCGTCACCCCCGGTGGAGTTCTGCTGCGCGTCCTCCAGCGTTGCCATCAGATCGCCCAGGTAGGTGATGGTGACGTTGCCGTTCGCGTCGCGGGTCCACTCGACATACCAGTTCACGGATTGCCCGTTGTACCTGTAGACGTTGCCGGATCCGCTGTTGGCTGTGTCGAAGTTGGTAAGGGTGAAATCGGTGTTGGTACCCGGGAACGAGGCGCTGGCCCTCAGGTGCTGCGCACTGCAGCACAGAACAAGGGACACTACGACTGCGAAAACTCGCACGGCCTGTTTGAGATCTGTCACGACGGTCCTCCGAAGTCTGTTGTCGAAGGCACCCCTGGTCCGCTCGCGCGAACTACACCAGCGGGGCCCCCACCTTCGTCACCTTCGGTGGGAAGTCGCATGCCTCGCAGGGTTCGGTCCACGATCCTCCTGGTGAGTTCTCGGATGATCCTCAGCACTTCCTTCTTCGGAATCGCGAGCGCTCGCGCAGCATCCTCTGTGGTTCCACCGTCGACCAGAGTCGCGAGAATCGTCTGCTGTCGGTGCCCGAGAGCGAGCCTGCAGATCTCCACACGGGGCGAACTCGAACGGCCGGTCCGGTCGGGGTCGCGGCTCGGCAGGGCGTCCATGTCGGCAAGACGAACAACCCTGTCTCGGGACTTCGACCGACGCCAATTCAGTGCCCTGCAGTGCAGGACCCTCATCGCAAACCCGATCGGATTGTCGATCGCCTTGCCGGCTGCCACCAAGCGGGCCAATGCCTCGAGGGTTTCGAGAACGGTGACACTCACGACATCGTCAAGATCTGCCCCGCGAACCCACCGGCGACCAACTCGGCGGAGACTGTCGAGCAGATCGTGTGGGCAAACCCGGAGGTCGGTGCTCGGAGGTCGGTGCTCGGAGGTCGGTGCTCGGTGCTCGGTGCTCGGTCTCCGTCCGGGTGTGGCATCGCAACCGCCCTTTCTTGGTGACTCAATAAGACCGGGCGCTGGCACCCTGTCAACTCCATGGTCCCGGCCCCGATGGCGACGTGCTGCACTTCAAGTTCAGCGTGTAGAGCGCGCCCGCACGGTGACTCGGACCTCGCGATCGGCGCCGCTGCCGAGCTCGACGAA
>JAEUHQ010000054.1 GCA_016794565.1 Planctomycetota bacterium
CCGTAGGCGACGTCGACGAGGAACTCGTCGGTGACGAAGGCATCGCGGCGTTCGCCGTCGACGAAGCGGAAGCGGTCGTCGAGGCGGAAGAAGTTCTCGCCGAGCAGCAGCGGCGCACCGTCGGCGACCGCGTCGGTCTTCGTCGTCTCCTTGCGCACGAGCAGCAGCGGCGTCGCGGCGCGCAGCGTGCGGCGGTCGCCGTCGACCGTCACTTCGTGCTTGCCCGCCTCGAACGGCAGGTCGAGCACCGCGAGCGCCATCAGCATCTCGAGTGCGCTTCCCGTGGCCTCCATCACGGACGACGGGGCGAACGGTTGTCCCGCGGGTGCCGTCGCGTAGTCGAGCCAGAATCGGTTCGGCGCGACGGCATCCGGCGTCATCTGCTCGAGCCGGCGGTGCCAGTACGCGTGTTCGACGAGGAGGCGCGTCGGTTCGACCATGCGGAACAGCCGCCGCACCTGCCTCCTTCGTTCGAGGCTCTCACCGCGATCCTGCTGGCGTTCCGCCGACACGGCGGTCAGCGCGTCGGTCGGGGGCGGTGCGCCGGCTTCGTCCTTGGCGGCGGCGCGCTTCTCCTCGGCTTCCTTGGGTGGCGGACCTCCCGGACCCGCGGTCGAAGGCGCCCCGGGGGCGAGCGACGGAGCTGGTGCGGCGGGGGCCTTCAGCAGGCCCCCGACGACGTTCTTGTCCTGGTCCGCCAGTTCGTTGCCGCGCAGGGCGAGCCCGAACAGCACGTCCGTGCGCTCGACGGACGGCGGTCGCAGTTCGACCGCTTCACGGATCGTGCGTGCGACCGCGGTGCGTTCGTCGCCGCCGAGCCGCTGCGCGAGCAGGATGCGTTCGATCAGGTTCAGCTGCGCGAAGCGCCACGGATCGAGGAACTCGCGCAGGTCGTCCTCGAGCAGCCAGTGGTCGAGGAAGGTCTTGTCGATCTTGTTCGCGAGCAGCGGCTTCACGACCGCTGCGAAGAACTCGGGGTCCTTGCGCGACAGGAAGAAAGCCAGTTCGTGGCACGCGTTCTGCGAGTACATCTCGCGCTTCTTCGCCGCGTCGAAGGTGGGCCACGCCAGCACGAACGCGAAGCGGCTCAGCGACTCGTCGCGGCTGATGGTCGACAGCAGCCGGTGCACGGCGGCGAGCGAATCGTAGATCTCGACCTGCGCCGAGCGCGCGTCGGCGAGCACGGCGTCGCCGCCGGCCGCCACGAACTCGATGCGCTTCTGTTCGGTGAAGTGCATCGTTCCGTCGAGCGCGGCCTGCAGCTGCCGCGCCCTCGGTTGCACCGACGCCTCCGTCCGGACGAGCCGACCCTCGACCGCCTGATCGCCGTCGATCGCGAGCACCTGCACGACGTGGCCGGTGCCGAGATCCGCGAGCTTCACTCGCACCGTGCCGTCCGCGCCGGGCACGAGGTTGGCGAGCAGCGGCGCCGACTCCGGCATCCAGTCGAGATTCACGTGTGCGCCCGCTGCGCCGGTGCCACCCGCTTCGAAGTCCCTGGCGGCGCCCGGCCGGTCTCCCGGCTTGTTCGCGCCCCCGCGACCGCCGAAGCGCCCCCCGGCGCCTCCGCCCGTGCCGACGGCCTCGTTCGTCGATCGCTGATCGAGTGCCCACGGATTCACGAGCAGGCTCGGCCGCCCCAGCATGTTGCCGGGGAACTTCACGGCGAAGCGCCGCTCGAGCACGTACCGGTATTCGTCACCGAGCTGGCGCCCCGAGTGGTAGCTGCTGCCGGCGCGGTCGCTCGGAGTGACGGTGTCGCGAGCGCGCGGCGCGAACAGATCCGCGAACGTGTCGAACGGTGAGACGAAGCGCGTGGCGACCACGTGGACCCGCGTCGCGTCGGTGGCGTTCGCGAGGCGGACGACGAGTTCGTCGCCTTCGGCCTGCACGGCGCGCACCTGCAGCGGCCGATCCGGCGACGTCGAGAGGATGCGATCGGTGCCGACCAGGAAGTGGCCGTCGCGAGCGCCCTTCGTGATGCGCACCGCGAGCCGTTGTCCCGTCTCGTGCACGCGCAGTTCGTAGTCGCCCGGTTCGAGGCCGCGCAGCTCGAGGAATCCGTCGGCGATCGCGAGGTGGGAGAACTCGTCGCGTTCGCTGCCGAGCAGCGAGAACTCGCTGCGCATCGGCTCGGTGGCCGAGCCCTGGTAAGGGATCCGGAGCGCGGCGCCCGCGATGCCGTGGAGGGCGTTCGGGAGCGAGCACTTCGCGACGGGCGGCGTGAACCCGCCGTAGAACCCGTTCGGCAGCTGCACGTCGATGCGTGTGATCCCGGGCAGCGCGCCGAGCGAGATGCGCCCCGCCGCGTCGGTTTGCAGCGATGCGTCGGCCGACTCACGGAAGTCGCGGTGCGTGAATCGCAGGCCGCAGACCACGCCGCCCCGCGTCTCGCCGTTCTTGCCCCGCACTTCGAGTGCGTAGCCGTCCGGAGCCTGGACCAGGGTGACGGCATTCGTCGCCGAGGTCGCATCGATGCCGTTCACCGCGAACACCGTCGTCGCGGACGACAGGTCGATGTCCTTGCCGGCGAGGTCCTTGACGCGGCCGTGCAGCGAGATCTGCAGCGAGGCGAGGCGCTCGGGAACCGTGATCTCGTGCGCGATCTCGCGCTCGTCCACGATCTTCGCATCGCGCACTTCCTGCGTGGTCTGCTGTCCGTCGATGTCGGTCGCGACGACGCGCAGCACCGGCTCGACGAGGAGCTGCAGCGGCGCGGAGGCGTCGCCGAGGCGGAGGTCGGGGCGGATCAGCACGCGTGCCTTCCGGCCCGCCACCAGCGACTCGCGTTCGACGTGCGCTGGTGCTGCCAGCGAATACGTCTCCGCCACGTGGGCGAACGTGACGAGCGAAGCGCGCGGCCCGGACCGCAGCACGACCTTGTGGACGCCCGGCTCGGTCGTGAACGGCAGGACGATCTCGCCGTTCGCGTCGGCGCCGTATTCGCGACCACCGAACCACAAGTTGGCCGTCTTCTGCAGGGAGCCTGCTTCGTCGTAGACCCGGAACACGTGTCCCGCTGCACCGGCGCGCTCCGCGTGGCGCAGCCATCCCTTGTGCACGACCGCGCGGCTGCTCGTGCCGTTGCCGACGAACTCGACGACGTACGTGCCCGGCTCCTTCAGCATCGGCAGGTCGAATGCGCGGCGTACGCGCCGAACCTTCGGCTCGGAGTAGCCGAACGTCTGCTCGAAGTTGGCGACGACGCCGTCGAGGTCGATCGTCGCGTCGACTTCCGCCTGCTTCTCCTGCAGGTAGCGGTACGAGTCGATCGCGAAGACCTTCACCAGCAGCGTCGGCACGTTCTTGGTGTCGACCTCGAGGGCGACCGGTTCGTCGGCGCCGAACTGCGTCCGCATCGTCGCGGGAAACCGGATCTCGATGCGTTGCTCGATGCGATCGACCGCCGACGGGTCGCCGAGCATGGCGTACCACCGCTGCATGTCGCCCTCTCCGGCGAGCATCTTGGTCTCGGCGAACACGGCCTTCAGCCAGTCGGCGTCGAGGAACTCGGCGAACTGTTCGTAGCCGGCCTCGCGCGCGAAGAAGTGCTCGAGGCACGCACGCACGAGTGGCTCGTCGTCGCCGATCGCCGGGAAGCCCGTCGGGTAGTTCGTGCGCCCGTCGACGTGCTCCTGCGCGCGCCCGAACTGGCGCAGGTGCTGTTCGGACGGGTGGCCGGTGCGGCGCGGAAGGCGGATGTAGGCGAGGAACCGGTCGCGGTCCGGAGCGCCCTGGGTCAGGTCGTGCGCGAGCCAGTGGAACAGCACGTGCGCCTTCAGCGAGTTGTGCGACGACGGCAGTCGTTGCGCGAACTCCCACAGGCGGGCGAGCTGCGCGCCGCGTGTATCGGCGTCGAGCTGCCACAGCGTGTCGCCGCCTGGCTGCAGGCGGGCGAGGTAGACGTCGACGAAGCCGCGCTGCTGCAGCAGCTGCGGCATCAGGCGGGCACACTCGTCGAGCTGGGCGCGGCGCAGCATCGAGTGCACGGGCATCGAACCGAATGCGCCGGTCTGGCGGTTCTGCAGGTCGCGGACGATCAGAGCAGGCAGGTCGTCGACGTCGGGCCGGTCGAGACGGCGCAGCAGGGAGCGCAGTCTGTCGTCGTCGAGGCTGGTCCGCGCGAGACTCCAGAGCGCGCGGTCGGTGAAGCCGTCGACCGTGCCCGGCGAGCGGGCGAAGGCGTGTTGCGTGAGCACTTCCTGCGAGAGCCGCGCGGGATCGAGACGGGTCGGCAGATCGGACCGTTCGCCGGGCACGACCCGCTGCTGGTTGAAGCGAAGGCCGAGTCGGTCGCGCACGAAGGCCCACGTCGCGCTCGGGTCGTCCGCGAAGGACAGCAGCGCCGCGCGGTTCTCGATCTCGACGACCCGATCGTTGCGGCCGTGCGCCCTGGTCCACGCGGGCAGGACGTCGCGGACCGTGGTGAAGTCGCGGGCGTCGAGGCGTTCGCGGCAGTGCCAGTAGTAGAACTCGTCGGTGCCCGGGATCAGCGTTGCCACGACCTTGGCACGGTCGGATGCGAGTGCGTACGTCTCCTGGAACCCGATCGGGGTGCCCTGCGCGGCGAGGGCGGCGGTGAGAGCGGCAGTCGTCAGCAGGAACGCAGGCAGCGGGCGGTGTACGTGGTGCATACGGATCGGGTGCGCCGGGATCGGCCAACGGGTCGCCGGTCGGTCGGATCAGTCATTCTGGCGGCGGCACCGCCGACATGGCCACACGGCGTGGTTCGTAACGTGCCGCCGTCCGAACGGGGCGCGGGCGAACGCCGCGGCGGCGGTGGGGTTCCGAGTCGGAAGAGGCGGCGTCTCGATTCCGGGTGAGGGGCTGCGCGGGGCCGATGGCGCGCCTGATTCGTGTGCCGGCCCGCGTCGCGACGGACCCGCTCTCGGTCGCCGATGCTCGGCCGGCGGCGAGTTACTCAGAGCTGCTTGCCGATGCGATCGTCGAGCGCCTGCTGGTCCAGCGTGAAGCTCGCGAGCGCCGCCGCGGTGAGGATGCCGTCCCAGCTCGCCGTGCCGCTGCGCACACGGTCCTTCCAGCTCGCGTACACGGGGATCTTGCCCTCCTTCGCGATGCGAGCGGCTTCGTCCGCGGAGAACTGGGGGAACAGATCGCCGGCGCCGTTCGCCGCGAGGGTCTTCAGGACGTCGGCTGCAGTCGCCTTCTTCGCGTCGAGTTTCGCTGCTGCGGCCGCTGCGGCTTCGAACTGCGGCGTGATCTCCCAGAAGCAGCCGAGCTTCTCGGCCCCGGCGTCGACGCCCGCGGCAAACGTCACCTTCGGGTCGTTCGCGGTCTTGTCCGCGAGGGACGCGGGAGCGGGGTTCTTCTTCAGGAACTCCTTCGCCGCGGCGGTCGGCATCGTGAAGACGTCGAGGCCGAGCAGGTCTTCGCACTGCTGCCCGCTGCGCATCGACGCGCCGATCTGGCGCACGTCGACCTTCGCCTTGTCGCGCAGACGGCGCAGGCCGCGCTGGCTCGCGAGCGTCGCCTTCTCACCGGCGTTGACGCCGTCACCGAGTTTGTTGTCCGCGACGAACGCGTTGATGCGGCCCATGAACACGTTGACCCACGTCGGCTGCGCGAGCTGGGCGATGAGCCAGTTCTGCCGCGCCGAGAAGCCGAGCGTGAAGTTGAGGCGGATGCCGTCGTCGTGCAGCCGCCGCGCCGCCAGCAGGCCGGCCGGCGTGAGCGGGACCTTCACGATGAAACGGTCGGGGCAGATCGCCGCGAAGCGTTTGCCGTACTGGTAGCTGCTCTCCGCGTCGTTGCTGATCGCCGTGTGCAGCTCCACGGAAACGTCCGCGTCGAAGGTGCGCACGAGCTTCAGGCCGTGCACGGCGTTCAGGATGAACGCAATCTCCTGGACGAGGCGGTCCCTGCCGATCTTCGGGTCGAGCTTGCGGAGCAACGCGGCGGCGTCGGGCACGAGCTTGTCGTAGATGCCCTTCTGCACCTCCTTGTTGAGGAGGGTGTTGTTCGTCGTGAGCGCCGTGAACTCGCGGACCCACAGCTCCTTCGCTGCGTCGACGTCGCCGGTGTCGAGCCAGAGCTGCGTGCCGGTCTTCGCGGCGGCGGCCCACAGCGCCGACGCCGGGAACGTCGCGCGCTTTGCCTGCGCCAGCGTCACCTGCTTGCTGCAGAACGCGGCGACTTCCTTGGCGAGCGGGGAATCGTGGCGGGGCGTCTCGGTCATGGGGCGGGAGCCTACGGCGCCCGCCCCGCGGGTGCCACGTCGCTACGGCGTGATGATCAGCGAGTCGGGATTGCTCAGGAACATGCGCGACAGCTCGCCGCACCACGCCTGGCATCCGTACGCCCCGATGAGCGCGGGGTCGTTCGCGAGCGTCAGCGTGAACTGCGCCTGGCACGCGATGTTCGAGACGCCGAGGCCGAACAGGATCAGGGTCGACGGGTCGATCTCGAGATCACCGAACGGCGGCACCGGGATCGGCGAGATGATCGTCAGTGCGCCGAAGGCGACGGCGAGGTCGAATGGTTCTGCAGTGGTCATCTGCCACGTCGTCGGCGTGCCGATCGACACGGGCGACGGGGTCATCAGGAGCTGGGGCGCTCGCATGAACGTCATCGCGCGCAGGTCCGCGGTCGGGAAGCCCGCGAGGTTCTTGTCCCAGACCGTCGTCACCTCGCCCGCATCGAAGAAGTCCGAGTCGGTGTTGAGGTCGTTGAACGCGAGGATCGTGTCCGGGCTGCTGTCGATCATCAGCAGTGCCCCGTCGCTGCGGCGCACGAGGTCCCACCAGATGCCGGACGTGGCGGTGTAGAAGACCGCCTGCTCCGTCGCGTCGACCGAGCCGTCCGAGTTCAGGTCCTGCACGCGCGTGATGCTGCGGCCGCCGGAACCGTGGTTCGTGATGTAGAGCTGGCCGACCGGATCGAAGGCGAAGCCGTACCAGGCCGGCACTCCGGTGAACGTCGGGACCCACCACAGGGTGACTTCGCCAGGATCGTTGCAGTCGCCGTCGAAGTTGTTGTCCGCGGCGCGGTAGATGCCGCGCGCGATCGGGCCGCTCGTGCCGATGTCGCCGTAGTAGAGGGTGCCGTCCGGGCCGAACGCGAACTCCGTGGGGTTGCTGTGGTTCGTTGCGCCCGATGAGTTGGGGACCTGCAGGTAGTAGCTCGCCTCTCCGGCATCCTGCGCGTCGCCGTCGGCGTCGAGGTCCTGGATCATCACGACCCCGTCGACGCCGACCACCGGCGAACCGCCGTTCGCCGTGAGCACGAAGACGCGCCCGAGGAGGTCCACCGTGATGCTCTGTGCCGAGCCGAGCAGGATGCCGCTGGCGTTGCCTGCCGACGAGAACCAGATCGTCGCTTCGCCCGCGTCGTCCGCGTCACCGTCGCCGTTGAGGTCGCGCAGTGCGGCGATCTCGTCCGACGTCGACGTCACGGCGAAGATGGTTCCGTCCAGTCCGCACGCGAGGCCGGTCGTCGACGCGAGCTGGATGCCGGAGACCGTCGGCACGGTGGGCGACGCGTTCGTGAAGAAGACCATCGTCTCGCCGGCGTCGAGGTAGTCGCCGTCCTGGTTCAGGTCGCGAAGGCGGAGGATGTCCTCGTTGGTGCGTTCGCTGACGAACAGGTCGAACGTGCGGGACCAGGGGAGCGTGGGTGGCACCTGGGCGTTCGCGGCGACAGTGAGACCGCCGACGGCGCCGAGGCAAAGGAGGTGGTGGAGGTGCATGGGCCGCAGGCTAGCGGGCTCTGCCGATGTGTCCATTCGCCCCGGGACGAGTGACCTGGCGATGACGCGGCGCCGCAACCGGGCGAATCCCAGCAGTGGGCCGCACGGCGGGCGGCGTGATGCATGGCATGCGATGGTTCACCGCGGCGCTGCGGATCCGCTCGTCGTCGCTGCGTTCGCGCCGGTCGTTCGAACGCAGATCCTGCGAGGGCTGGCGTGAGCCGTCGAGGTGGCTACCCTCGCTGCATTCGCACGAAGTGGTCCGGCAAGTGGACCGAGCGCACGAGCGCGGATTCCCTGGCCCGCGACTGTGTTGTCCTCGGGAGGAGAGCGGAACCTGTGCAAGACTCTGATCGAGCCACGCCCGCATGAGTCGCTCGGCCAGCATCGGCAGACGTCGCGCCGCGGTGGCGGCTCTTGCCGTCGCGGTGGCCGTCGCGGTGTGGCTGCTGCACTGCTCACTGCAGCGTCGGATGAACGTCGCCGGCGCGGAGGCCGACGCGGGCCAGAGCACCGCGGCGACGCCTCGGGCAGATGCGTCGCCCGAGGCAGGTGGCGCGTCGTCCGGGGAAACGGCCACCGCGGACCGGACTCCGATGACGCCAGTTCCGGTTTCCGGGACCGCCGAAGGCTCGGTGGTCCTGCTGGAGCCAGCCACGCGAAGGCCGCCGTCGGGAACCGTGTGGCGGTTCACCCCCGAACAATCGTACGAGCCCGTCGAGGCCGAGATGCCGAGCGACGGGCGGGTGACACTCCGGTCCGGGACCTGGTCGGCCACATGCCGTGATCCGGACTATTCGGTGGCGGAGCGATTCGAGGTCGTCGGCAACGGCACTCGAACTCTCTGGGTGCGGCACCGACGGTCGCTGCACGTCCTGGTGACGGGCGAAGGTGCACCTGTTGCCGGGGCGAGCGTCCGGTTGGCGGCCCTCCCGATCGACGAGGCGCCGGGTTCGATGTACGAACGGGCCTGGGGTGTCCGTTGGTCGGCGAGCGTGCTGACGGACAGCGCCGGAAGGGCCGAACTGCGAGAAGTCGTCCTTCCGGCGATCATCCTCGTTGCCGCGGAGGGCCGCCCCCCGACGCATGTCGAGGTCTCCTTCCCGCTGGACCAGGTGACGATCGAGTTGCCCCCGATCGGGACGCAGCAGCTCCTGCGGTTGGATGTCGTGGATGCCCAGTCGGGGGTTCGGGTGCCGGCTCCTGCCGTCGTGTCTTGGGAGGGTCAGGTCGAACAGCAGGTGCGGGGAGATGGGAGGCTGTGGGTCGCCGCACCGCGAGCGGTCGAGCCTGATGAGTTCTTCGAGGTCCGTGCGCCGGGCTTCTGCTCCGCGCGCATCACGTGGGCGAACGCTCTGCGCGAAGAGACTGAGCTCGAGGTTCGGCTCTTCCCGAGCTGTGTGCTGCGGTTCGACGTGCAGCCCGCCGAGCAATTGCCGGCTCGCGTCCGTTGCACGATCGACCATCTTCCTGCCGCCGGGAATGCGCCCCGTCTGCCGGATGCGGTGCAGCTGCCGGACTCGGCCGGGCTGGAAGTGCCGATCGGCGCGGACCTGGAGGTTGCTGCGTGGAACGAGCGCGGCAGTGCATTCCTCCAGCGCGTCCGGACCATGGCGGGAGAGAACGTCGTCACGCTGCCACTCGGTCTGGAGGACTCGCTGGTCGTGGAAGTGTTCGCCCGAGAAGGCCGCGCGGGCGCGGCCCACGAGGCGCGCGTCTGGTTCCAGGGCTCGCCGATGCCCGAGGTGTTTCGGGCTCGTAAGGAGGGGCTTCGGCTGCCTCGTGCATCGCAGATCTCCAGCCTGTGGGTCTCCGCGCCTGGGTGCGGCGCGGTGTTGCTGCGGCCACGGCCGGACCTGGCTCCTGACCTCAGGGCGGGGCGTGTGTCGGTCGACCTGCGTCCGGCGCATCAGGTCGTAGTGCGCCTGCTCGATGCGGACGGCCAGCCGGTCCCCGGCATGGATGTGAGGTTGCTCGGGCGTGTGGCCGAGCGCGAGCGAACGCAGGCCGTCCAGCACCCGGCATGGACGGCACTCGAGCAACCAGCCACCTGGTACCGGGCCGACGGCGCGGGGTTCGTTCGCTGCCAGCTGGCGGAGGGGACGTATTCGGTGCGCGTTTCGGTCCCCGGGGTGGGGCGAGCGAGCCGGGGTGCGATCCACTACCCGATCGTCGGTGAGACGATCGTTGTCGATGCGCCGGGCACGTTCGACGTGCTCGTTCCGCGCGTTCGTGAAGTCGTCGTCTCAGGCTGGGATGCCGTTACCGGGGAGCCGTTGGCTGGCATGACCGTACGGAGCGGACAAGAGAGCGACCGGCGCGAAGTACCCGGCCATCGGCGCGAACTCTGGCTGGACGACTCGTGCCGGGAGATCGTCGTTGCCAGCAAGGGCTATGTTTCTCGAACCGTCGAGATCGGCGAGGCCGACTCTTCGGCGGAAGTTCGCCTCCTGCCTGGCGGATCTGGAACGCTGGCTCTCGAAGGCGGTGGCATCGACGACCTCTCCGGTGCGACGTTGACGGTGCAGGTCGTGTCGCCCGCCGCGCAGCGATGGCGGACGCGAGTCGTGCTCCGTGATCCCGCGTCGAGCGCAGTCTTCGTCGCCGGAGAGGACGTGCAAGTGGAGATCCTGCCCGTTGCTTGGAAGGGTCGCCGTTGGTCGTTCGAGCCGCTCCAGGCGATCTGGAATCCGGGCGCGAGGCTGCGCTTCCGTGTGCGCGCCGAGCCGCAGTGAGCCGGGCTCGGGCGACCGCGCACGGCGTCGTCAGTTCGGCGTCGCCGCGCGATCCAGTTCGCCGTGGTACTCCTGCAGCGGCCGAACGGCGAGCGGCTTCTTCAGCCAGCTCTCGAGTCCCTGGATCGTCGCCGACGCGGCGGCGAGCGTCGTGATGCACGGGATGCGGTGGCTGACCGCGGCGCTGCGGATCTGTTTGTCGTCGCTGCGTTCGCGGCGGCCGCTCGGCGTGTTCACGATGAGCCGCACTTCGCGGTTCACGACCATGTCGAGCACGTGCGGGCGGCCCTCGTGGATCTTGAACACGCGCTGCACCGGGATGCCGGCGTTCTGCAGGGCGCGCGCGGTGCCGCTCGTCGCGACGATCTCGAAGCCGAGGCGGTGCAGGCGGTCGATCAGCGGCACGATCAGGCGCTTGTCCTCGTCGCGCACCGACACGAAGACCTTGCCCTCGCGCGGCAGCGTGTTGCCGGCGCCGACCATCGCCTTCGCGAACGCGGTGCCGAAGCGTTCGTCGATGCCCATCACTTCGCCGGTCGACTTCATCTCCGGACCGAGCAGCGTGTCGACGCCGAGGAACTTGTTGAACGGGAAGACCGGCGCCTTCACCGAGAAGTACGGCGGCTGCAGCCGCTCCTGGACGCCGACCTGCGCGAGCGTCTCGCCGAGCATCAGGCGCGCGGCGAACTTCGCCAGCGGCTGGCCGATCGCCTTGCTGACGAACGGCACCGTGCGCGACGCGCGCGGGTTGGCCTCGAGGATGTAGACCTTCGGGCCGCGCACGGCCCACTGCACGTTCAT
>JAEUHQ010000063.1 GCA_016794565.1 Planctomycetota bacterium
CCGATCGCGTCGAGCCGTTCGTGCGTGCGTTCCGCCGCGAAGACGTCGAGCGACGCCAGCGATGCCGCGCACGCGATCGGGTTGCCAGTGAACGTGTGGCCGTGGAAGAACGTGCGGCGGCGGTCGGGCGAACGGAACGCCGCGAACACCTCCTCGCGCACGAGGGTCGCGGCGATCGGCAGCGTGCCGCCGGACAGGCCCTTGCTGACGCACAGGTGGTCGGGCACGACGCCGGCACGTTCGCACGCGAACACGGCACCGGTCCGGCCGAAGCCCGTCATCACCTCGTCGGCGATCAGCGGGACGCGCCGTTCGTCGCACGCGGCGCGCACCGCCCGCACGAACGCGGCGTCGTGCATACGCATGCCGGCGGCACCCTGCACGAGCGGTTCGAGCACGACGCCTGCAGCGCGCGGTCCGAGTTCCGCGAGTGCGGCGGCGACCGCGTTCGCCGACACCGGCACACGGCGCACTTCGAACAGCAGCGGCCGGAACGCCGCGAAGAACGGGTCGGGATCGCCGACCGCCATCGCGCCGAACGTGTCGCCGTGGTAGCCGCCGTCGAGCGCCACGAACACGCTCCGCTGCGGCTCGCCGCGGTCGGCGTGCGCCTGCAGCGCCATCTTCAACGCGACCTCGACCGCGGTGGAACCGTCGTCGGAGAAGAACACACGCGTCAGCCCTCGCGGCGCCAGCGCAACGAGACGTTCCGCGAGGCGGACGGCCGGTTCATGGGTGCATCCCGCGAACTGCACCTGGTCGAGCCTTCGCGCCTGGTCCGCGATGGCGGCCGCGATCTCCGGCCGGCCGTGGCCGTGCAGACAGCACCACCACGACGAGATCGCGTCGATCACCGCGCGCCCGTCGCCGAGTTCGAGCAGGGCCCCGTGCGCGCCGCGCACGACGAGCGGCTCGGGGTCGGTCGCGTGCTGCGTGTAGGGATGCCACACGACCCGCGCGTCGCGGCCGGCGAGGTCGTCGGGCGGGTTCATGCGTCGACGAGCCACGGCAGCGGGTTCGCGGCGAGCCAGGCGGCCAGCGCTTCGTGGCAGAGCAGCTCGAACGGCGGCACTTCGAGCACGTGCCGTACGCCGGAGAGTTCGCGCAGCGTCGCCCGGTTGCTTGCGTGCGGCGGCCCCACGAGGAAGAGCGCAGCCGGTTCGAGTCCGCGGCGACGGAGAGCCTCCAGCGCCAGCAGCGTGTGGTTCAGCGTACCGAGTCCCGAACGCGCCACGAGCACGAGCCGCGGACGCACCTCGGCGAGCACGTCGATCTGCGTCACGGCGCCGTCCAGCGGCACCAGGAGCCCGCCGGCCAGCTCCACCACCGTCGAGCCACCGCGTTCGCGCATGCCCGCGGTGACGGCCGCGGGATCGATGCGAACACCGGCCGCGGCGGCGGCTTCGTGCGGTGACGCGGGCAGCGGCAGCGACCACAGCGGCCGTTCGAACTGCACACGCGCTCCGCCGACGAGGTGCCGCACCGTCGTCGTGTCGTCGTCGCTGCCGGTCTGCACGGGTTTCCAGTACGAAGCCGCGCGCTCTCCGTGCGCCGCGTTCGCGAGGCCGAGCGTGCAGAGCGCCGAGACCACGGTCTTGCCCACGTTCGTATCGGTGCCGGCGACGACCCAGGGCCGTTCGGCGGGCCGCGGGGTCGCGGGCGCGGACGCGCGCGAACCGACGAGGAACGGACGCAGCGTCGCGGCGAGGCGGTCGACATCGGCTTCGGTGCGTTCCGCATGGCACGTGACGCGCAGCCGCGAAGTGCCGGCCGGCACCGTCGGCGGACGCACGGCGCGCACGTCGAAGCCGGCTTCCATCGCAGCCGCCGCGGCGGCGAGCACACCTTCCGTCTCGCCGAGTACGACCGGCACGATCGCGGCGGCGGGTGCCCGCAGACCCAGCAGAGCCGCCAGCCGTCGCGCCGCGGCAAGCGCCCGTTCGGCCGGAGCACCGTTCGCCCGCACCGCCGCCACCCCCGCGAGAAACGCAGCGGGCACCGTGGGCGAACACGCGGTCGTGAAGACGAACGGGCGTGCGCGGTTCGCGAGCAGTTCCACCAACGCGCGACCACCGGCCACGAGCGCGCCGGCGGCACCGAGCGCCTTGCCGCCCGTGACGACGCGCGCGACGAGCCGCGGATGCCGCGCGAACGCGGCCGCCGCGCCGGCGCGCTCGGGCCCGAGCAGCCCGACCGCGTGCGCTTCGTCGACGACGAGGTGCGCATCGTGCCGTTCGCACGCGGCGAGCAGCGCCTGCAGCGGGGCCAGGTCGCCGTCCATGCTGAACACGCTCTCGGTGACGACGATGCGCCGCCGCGCGGCCCGCGCCGCCTGCCCGCGCAACTGCCGCTCGAGCGCCTCGACGTCGGCATGTCCGTGCCACGCGACGATCGCCCGCGACGCGCGCGCTCCGTCGATCAGCGACGCGTGCGCGAGTTCGTCGCACACGACGAAGTCACCGCGGCCGGCGATCGCACCGAGCAGGCCGACGTTCGCCTGGAAGCCGCTGGGAAAGAACAGCGCCGCCTCCGCGCCGAGCCAGTCCGCGACCGTGGCTTCGACTTCGCCGTCGAGCGCGCTGCCGCCGCCGAGCAGGCGCGCCGCGCGGCCGCCCGCGCCGAACCGCTCGACGGCTTCGCGCGCCGCCGCGATCGACGCGGGCGAGCGGGCGAGGCCGAGGTAGTCGTTGCTCGCGAAGTCGACCAGCGCTGCGCGGCGCTCGGGCGGCCACGGCCGCCGCAGTCCCTTCGCCGCGAGCGCATCGAGATCCTCGGCGAAGGCTCCGTCGAGGCTCACGCGGATCCGAGCGGCGACAGCCCGAGCTTGTCGAAGAGCGCGGCGTCCGAGCTCGGCGACGGGTTCGGCGTCGTCAGCAGTTCGTCGCCGACGAAGATCGAGTTCGCGCCGGCGAGGAAGCACATCGCCTGCGCGGCTTCGTGCATCTCCTTGCGTCCGGCGGACAGCCGCACGACGGACCGAGGCATCAGGATGCGCGCGACGGCGACAGCGCGCACGATCTCGGTCCAGTCGATCGGCGGCAGGTTGCCCATCGGCGTGCCGGGGATCGGCACGAGCGCGTTGATCGGCACGCTCGTCGGCGCTTCGGGCAGGTTCGCGAGCTGCCACAGCAGCTCGGCGCGCGCCGCGCGTGTTTCGCCGAGACCGACGATGCCGCCGCAGCAGGTCTTGAGCCCGGCGCCGCGCACCGCGTCCAGCGTCGCGAGGCGGTCGTCGTACGTGCGGGTCGACACCACCGCGCCGTAGTGGCTGCGGCCGGTGTCGAGGTTGTGGTTGTAGTAGTCGAGTCCGGCGTCGGCGAGGCGCCGCGCCTGCTGCTCGTTCACCATGCCGAGCGTGACGCACGTCTCGAGCCCGAGCGCCTTCACGCCCCGCACCATGCCGAGCACTCGGTCGAACTCCGCGCCGTCGCGCACTTGGCGCCACGCCGCGCCCATGCAGAAGCGGTCGGCGCCGCCGGCCCGCGCCCGCTTCGCCGCGTCGATCACGGACGCTTCGTCGAGCAGCGGCTCGCGCGGAACCTCGCCGTTGTGGTGCGCACTCTGCGAGCAGTAACCGCAGTTCTCGGGGCAGCCGCCGGTCTTGATGCTGAGCAGCTGCGAGCACTGCAGCGAACGCGGCTCATGGTGCAGCCGGTGCACCGAAGCGGCCTCGTGCACGAGGTCGAGCAGCGGACGCTGGAAGAGTTCGTCGACGGCAGCGCGGGAAGGGCCGCTCGCGGTGGTGTTCGTGGCGTGCATTCGGGCCGGCGATGCTAGCGACGCCGCGCCGTGCCCGCGAAGGTCGATCCGCGGCGATTCGCCCGCGTCATCCGTTCTTCACGACGGGCTCGAGCAGCTTCTTCAGGCGCAGCCACTGGAACTCCTGCGAGTGGCCGTTGACGCGCGGGTCGAGGCCGTGACGCGAACGCGGATAGATCATCAGCTCGAAGTCCTGTTTGCCCGCTTTCTGCAGCTCCCACAGGAGCTGCATCGTGTTCTGCATGTGCACGTTGTCGTCCATCGAGCCGTGCAGCAGCACGAGATGCCCGTGCAGGTTCTTCGCAGCCTTCACGACCGACGTCGCGTCGTAGCCCGCCTTGTTCTCCTGCGGCGTGCGCATGTAGCGCTCGGTGTAGATCGTGTCGTAGAGGCGCCAGTCGTGCACGCCGGCGCCGGCGAGGCCGAGCGCGAACTTCGTGCTGTGCGTCAGCGCGTACGCCGACATGAAGCCGCCGTAGCTCCAGCCGGCGATCGCGACGCGCGCCGGGTCGCCGCCGAAGTTGGCGCACACGTGATCGACGGCGTCCTCGAGGTCCTTCAGCTCCTGCACGCCCAGCTGCTTGTAGCACGTGCCGGTGTGCGCCTGGCCGCGGCCACTCGCGGAGCGCACGTTCACCTGCAGGATCACGAAGCCCTGCTGCGCGAGGAACTGGTGGTACGTCGAGTGCATCCACGCGTCTCGCACCGTCGGTGCGTCGGGGCCCGAGTACGTCGGCAGGAACACCGGGTACTTCGCGCCCTCCTTCCACTCCGTCGGCAGCTGCACGCACGCGTCCATCTCGTAGCCGTCGCGCGCGGGGATCGTGATGCGGCGGCGCTCCGAGAACGCGTACTCGTCGGCCCTGCCCGTCGACGCCTGCCCGAGATCCTTCACCACCGCACCCGTGTTGCCGTCGAGCACACGCACCGTCGTCGGCCGGTCCATCGCCGACCACCGGTCGAGAACGAACGCTCCGTCGGCGGAGAGGGAGAACGCGTGCGTGCCGACGCCCGGCGTGAGGCACACGAGCCCCGTGCCGTCGAACGCGACGCGGTACAGGTGGCGACCCGTGGCTCCGTCCTTCGTGCCCTCGAACCACACGAGCTTCCTCGCGGCGTCGACGCGCTCGATCGCGCGCACCTGCCACTCGCCGCTCGTGACCGCGTTCTTCGGCTTGCCGCCCTTCTCGTACCACCAGACGTGCTGGTAGCCGCTGCGCTCGGACAGCCACAGGAACGTGCCGTCGTCGAGCCAGCGCGGCGGCTCGGGGCGGTTGACCCACGTCGGCGACTCCTCGCGGATCCACTTCGTCACCGCGCCGCTCGCGGGGTCGATCGCGCACAGTTCGGCCCACGTCTGGATGCGGTCCTGCACCGTCGCGAGCAGTGCCGTTCCGTCCGGCGCCCAGTCGACGCGCACGACGAGCGCGTCCTTCGGGAACGCGGCGAGGTCGACGGGCACGATCCGTCTGTCGCCGAGCCACGCAACCGACAGCTTCGCGTACGGGTTCGGATCGCCGGCCTTCGGGTAGTTCGTGACCTCGGTGGCGACGGTGCGTTCCTTGTCGAGGTAGCCCTCGGGCACGTGGTTCACGACCGTGAACTCGCGGACCTGCGATTCGTCGAGCGACAAGAACGCGAGCGCTTTGCCGTCGGGGCTCCACCAGTGCGCCTGGAAGTCGCCGCGGCCGTACAGCTCCTCCTGGTAGACCCAGTCGAGCATGCCGTGGAAGAGTTCGGGACCGCCGTCCCGTGTCACAGCCCACACCGCCTTCGTCGCGACGTCGACGACGTGCAGGTTGTTGTTGCGCACGAACGACACCGAAGCGCCGCCCGGTGCCACGTGCAGTTCCTCCTTCTTGCCCGCCGCGTCGCCGTCGCTCGTCACCTGCACACCCTTCGCCGCGTCGTCGCCCTCCGCCGGCTTGCCGCCGGGCTCGCTGCGCCCGACCCACACGTCGCCGCCGCGCAAGAAGGCCTTCGCCAGCGGACTCGCCGCGGGATCGCCGGGCTTCGCGTCGTCCTTCGCCTTCTCGTCCTTCGGCTTCTCCTTCGTCTCGCCGGTCGCCGGGTCGAACCAGACGAACTCCTTCCCGTCGCGGAACTCGACGCATTTGCCGTCGGCCACCCACCGCGCGGAGGGGATCGTGCCCTGCCACGAGATCGGCTTCTTCGTGTCCTCGTACGTGAGCCGCTTCTTGCTGCTCGGCGGCGGCTCCTGCGCGAGCAGTGCGCCGGCGAACGACGATGAGACGAGCAGCGAGAGGATCGAACCGGTGACGATGCGGAGCGGCGGTCGCTTCATGGCGGCGGCATGCTACGTGGCCCACCGCGCGGTCACGAACGGAGCGGACGGGTTTCCGCGCGGGCGCGACGTTGCCCGCGGCGGCCGGGCCCCGCACGATGCGCGGATGACACGCATCCTCGCCGTGCGATCCCCCGAGAAGGCCGCTGCCGCCGGCGGCGGCTTCGACGCCGTCGTACTGGTCGGCCACGCGCCGGCCGCAGCCGATCTGGCACTGCTCCGCCCGTTCCTGCGCGCCGCCGCGGCCGCCGACGCGAAGTTCGCGAGCGGCGTCAGCATGCTGCCCGCCGCCGGCATCGCCGGGAACCGCCTCGTCGTGTCCCCCACGGGTCCGCTCGGCCGCGACCACGACGACGTGCGGCGCCACGCCGAAGCCGCAGGCAAGGGCCTGCGCCGCGCGCGCGACGCCGGGGCCCGCGACGTGCTGCTCCTGCTGCAGCCGGCACCCAACGACGCGCGCTACGCCGAAGCCGTCTCCGCCGCGATCCTCGGCGCACTCGGCGCGTTGTGGGAACCGCTCGAAGCACGCGAAGCGCTCGGCCCTTCGGTGACCGAACCCGTACGCCGCATCGGCGTGCACGTTCTCGGCGGCGAGGTGGATGCGCGCACGATCGCCTGGGCCGAAGCGGCGGACGCGGGACTGCGGCTCGCGCGCGATCTGGCCGGCACCGAGCCGGAGCGCATGGCGCCGCCGCGGTTCGCGCAGTTCGTGCAGAAGGCGTTCCGCGGCCTGCCGGTGAAGGTCGCCGTGCAGAAGGACGTGAAGAAGCTCACGAAGGACTACCCGCTGCTGATGGCGGTCGCGCGCGCGTCGTTGCCGGTGGCGCGCCACCGACCGTGCGTCGTGCGCCTCGAGTACACGCCGAAGGGCAGGATCGAGCGCACGCTCCTGTTCGCGGGGAAAGGCCTCACCTACGACACGGGGGGCGCGGACCTGAAGACCGGCGGCGTCATGGCGGGCATGAGCCGCGACAAGGGCGGCGCGGCCGCGGTCGCGGGCCTCGTGCTCGCCGCGGCGATGCTGAAGACGAAGGGCGTGCGCATCGTCGCGGAGCTCGGCGTCGTGCGGAACAGCATCGGCAGCGACGCCTTCGTCAGCGACGAGATCGTCACGAGCCACGCCGGCTGCCGCGTGCGCATCGGCAACACCGACGCCGAGGGCCGCCTCGTGCTCGCCGACCTGCTGTCGCACCTGCGCTTCGACGCGGCGAAGGCCGACGCACCGCGCCTGTTCACCGTCGCGACGCTCACCGGGCACGCGGGTCGCGCAGTCGGCCCCTACAACATCGCGCTCGACAACGGCCCCGCGCGCGCGCTCGGCACGGCGGAGTCGCTGGCCGCCGCCGGGGATCGCCACGGCGATCCGTTCGAGGTCTCCCGCCTGCGCCGCGAGGACTTCGACTTCGTGCAGCCGCGCTCACGCGCCGACGACGTGCTGTCGTGCAACAACGCACCGAGTTCGGCGACGGCGCGCGGCCACCAGTTCCCGATGGCATTCCTCTGCCTCGCCAGCGGGCTGCACAAACACGGCGGCGACAGCGCCGTGCCGCTGCCGTTCACGCACGTCGACATCGGCGGCAGCGGCTGCGAAGGCGGCGACTGGCAGCACGGCCGGCCGACGGGCCGACCGCTCGTCGCGATGCTCACCGCGCTGTGCGGCGCGAGCCCGACAGCGTGAGCGCGGCGATTCGTCGCGCGTGGTGACCGGTCCGCGACGAGGCTCGTTCACGGCGCGGAGGGCACCGAACTGCGCGTGCAACTTGGTGCACACCACCGACCTGAGCGCGCGAGTCAACTCCGACTGCCGCGCCGCAGGGTCATCGCCGATTCCCGCGCCCCATGGGACTGGGGAAGCAGAAGGACAGCGGCAAGACCTGCCAGGCCCGCCGCAAGCCACATGCGCCTGGAAGGATCGAGGTGAACCCCGCCCCCCAGGCAGTTGCACTCTGGGAAGAGGCCACGATTGGCGGCCACCATGAAGCACAGCATCAGCACGAAGCAGAACCCGGCGCCGCGCTCCCATCTGCGACCGAGAAGAAGAAATGCCGCCGTCGCTTCGAGCAAAGCGGCGCCGTAATGAAGCCAGGGGCCAACACTCGCCCCGGCGCCTGAGAGCAACTTCGCGACAGCCAAGCCGGTCAGGACCGATGCCATCGCGGTGCGAAGAACCAACCGTCCTCTCCGGCCTTCTCCGCTGGAGGCCGTCACGGTTGCCAACTCTGAACCACGCGAGTGAAAGCAGCCGCCTCCTTTTCGTCCATCACACCGTGTTCGCGAAGAACGCGCGCCACATCCAGGAACATGTCTTTCCCGACAGCCTGCAACCGGCCCTCGACTTCGAGCAACCGGGGCATCTTGGACTTGCTGGCGGCCACCTGCTCCCCACCGGTTCCCATGGTCACAGTGAAGACGGCGTCCTTTCCGACCTTCGTGAAAGGCGACTCGCCCGATTTCAGAACCACGGCCTGACCCGCTGCCTTGAGGGCCACCAGTTCCTCGCGGGTTGTCGTGGCGACCTCCTTTCCGAGCTGCTCCAGGAGTGGTTCCCGGGCTGATGCTACTGCTTGGATCGCGGCAGTCGTCCGGTCCTCGAGCGAGACATGCCGTGGGTTCAGGATGTCCATCGCACTCACTCGTTGCCAATCGAAGTGGTGGGGTGCCCCGATTGCGCGCCGCATCTGACGAAGATCCGAATCCGAAAGAACAACCTTCTCTGCCTCCCGCTCGCCTGACTCCGATTTTGGGTCCTCGGCCCCGAAGGGTGGCATCGGGTCGCGTATTGGTGCCGTTCCGCGGACCACGAGGGGACCCGACTCCGCAGGAGCGGGCGAATCAACCGTAGGGCTGGGAGCGGAGACCGCTGGGAGTCCGGATGGCGGCCCGCCGGCCGCACTCGATGGCCTGCTCAACAGCCACAGCCCCACGCCAAGAGCCGCGCCGACCAAGACAGTCGTCACCTTCGCAGTATCCACGCGACACCTCGAACGCGTTTGCGCGTCAGCCTAGTTGAAACAATTGCCGTTGCACAGTGTGCAGTACACATCCATCGTCACGGAGCAAGTGATGTTGTTCTTGTTGCACGTGGGCGAATATCCGACGATGCGAGAGTCGCCGAACGCACCACAGCCGAACACCGTTGTCGCATACCCCGTCTGCCCCCACTGGCCGCCGATAGGGCGGTCAAAGACGCATCCAGGCAACGTCGGAATCACCGAAAACTGGAAATCGAGGTCGATGTCGCAATCAGCGACCTTCCTGCAGGACGGCGGGGGGTCACATTCGCACGCCCCCCGGGTGCCCCGCCAACACAGTGACGGTAACGTTGATCTGACCACACGTCAGACCCTTCCTCGTCGCAATCGTCGGCTGACACCCCGCGGAACACTGTGCCCCTTCCTCGTCGTCGTTTGAACTCGTCAGCGCGGGAAGACAGAAGCCACTGACGACACAGAGAGTGAATACCCCAATGTTCATGTTGGCAGCTACTACTCGCCCCCCCGGTCGTCAAGGTGCGCCTCCAGAAAGTCTGGATCGAGGCCTCTGGATCAGGCCGGTTTCCAGGCGTCATGCGTGACGCATGCACCGAAACCAGGCCGAACAGCGGATCAGCGCGCAAAGCGGCGGTTCGCCCACTCGCTCTCACCTCACGACTTGGCCGCTTCGACGCGCTGCAACCACGCCGTGAACGCGGGATCGCCGCCGGCAGCGCCGACGATCTCGGCGCGCCGCGCCTGCCAGGTCGCATCGAGGCCGACCGCGCGCAGCGGCCGCGCGGCGAGGCGCACGAAGGCACTGTCCTTCGGCGACTGGCGGAAGATCTCGGCGAGCACGCGCGCATGTTCCTTCGGCACGGGCGACCCAAGCTGGTGCAGCACACCGAGCGCCGACGCGTAGAGCCAGAAGCCCGGCTGCCACCGCGTCTCCGACAACGCCGTCTGCTGCACCCATTGGGCGACATAGCGTTCGCCGTAGAGACGGTCCCTCGGCATGCCGCCGGCCTGCGTCACCACGAGCGCCGCGTGCTGCGCCGAGGCCTCCGCGTAGCGGCCCCAGAACGCCTCGTCGCCGACCGGCGGTTTGTGCCCGGCGGGACCGCCGAACGCCGGCCACAGTTCGCCCATCAACTGGAGCAGCATGCGGCCGACGTCCTGCGGCGAACCCTCCGCGGCGGCGTGGCCGACGCGCTGCGATGTCGCGCAGTCGTACGCCCAGAGATCGACGCGGCGCTTCTCGCCGTCGACCCGCAGCACACCGGTCACCAGGATCGTGCGCTGACGCTCCGCGGGATCGAGCTGCTGCGCGACCTGTTCCTCGGACCACGGCCGCCCCATCACGACCCAGCCGCCGGCGCCCGCGAGCGGCAGCCCGGCGGTGCCCCGGTGCGGCGTCGACAGCCACACCTGCTCGGCGAGGAACAGCGGGATCGAACGCGTCAGCCGGCCGAGTTCGTCCTCGCGACCCGGCGGCAGAACGGGCTTGCCGTCGAGCGCGAGCGACATCACGAACACCTGTTTGCAGTCGGGCGCCTTGCGCGGCAGCAGCCACAGCGGGTCCTCGAGACCGGCGCACCACACGGGTCGGTCGAGGCGGTAGAGCTGGATCTGCGCGTTCGGCGGCAGCGGCGCCGGCGGCGGCAGCTTCTGCAGGCGCATGCGGTCGAACTCCGCGGTGAACGGCTGCAGATCGGCGCCGACCATGTGGCCGTAGTGCAGATGCATGCGGTGGAGCAGCGCTTCGCCGGCGACGTGGTCCTGCGTCTGCACGTAGTGGTGCAGGAGCGCGAGACCGACGTGCGGATGGTGCCGACCGGCCTCGAAGCGCGGCACGATGAGCTCCTTCACGAGCTCGTGACGCTGCGCGCGCACGAGGTCCGTGCCCGCCATCACGAGCGCGTCGGACTCGACGCCAGCACGGCCGAGCACGTCGCGGTAGATCGCGACCGCGTCGGCCTCGCGCCCTTCCTGCAGGTGATGGCGTGCGAGCCAGAGGTGGGCACGCCACGCGCCGGGCAACGCCGCGGCCTTCTCGAGTTCGGCGCGATATCCCGCGTCGCCGACGACGCCGTGCCGAACCTGGAGAAAGCCGTGCACGGCGTCGGGGTGGTTCGGATCGAGCTGCAGCGCCTCCCACAGCAGCGATTCGGCCTTCGTGGCGTCGCCGCGCTGGTGCGCGAGCATCGCGAGGCCGACCCGCGCGTTCGGCGACTGCGGTCTCTTCTGCTGCAGCTCACGCATCGTCGCTTCCGCCGCATCGAGTTCGCCCGCGTCGCGCAGCACGACGCCGAGCACGGACAACGAACGCTCCGGGTCCTTGTCGATCACGGACAGCCGATTCGCGGCCGGGATCATCGCCGGGGCGAGACCGTCGCGAACGCCCTGCATGATCACGGCGGTCAGGCGGTCGGCGTCGTTGCCGTGCGCCTTCAGCAGTTCGGGCAGCACGTTCTTCACGTACTCCTCGCGCGAGAGTCGCACGCGACGGCCGAACGCGTCCGTCGCTTCGACGAACTCCGGCAGCTCGCGCCTCGACGCGGATGCGGGCGGCGGAACGGGTGCGGCGGCCGCCGGTGTCGCCGGCTCGGCCGTGTGCCCCTTGCCGGCTTCCGGAGCCGGCGAACCCGGCGTGCCCGGAACAGACGTCGGGGAAGGCGCCGCTTCTCCGGGCTTCTTCTTCAGGAAGTCGAACAGACCCATGCGTGTGCTCCGTGCTCTGTCGCGATCGAGGGGCGAGCAGGGTAGCGCCGCGACGACAGTCCGGCCAGCGACGCATGGCGCCGCACCACGGAACGTCCGCTACAACCGCGGCATGGTGCGAGCCCCGGCGGGAACAAGTCCCTTCGTCACCGACGAGCCGCAGCACTTCGGCAGCGGGTGGCTCAGCGGCACGATCGGTGCGGTGCTCGGCATCGCCGCGTCCGGAACGGCGGTCTGCCTCGCACTGCCGCAGCACCTGACGCTGCCCGCGCTGCGCGCCTCGTACCCGGTTCCCTTCGTGGTCTCGGCTCTGCACGCGGCAATCCCGCTCGCGTTCGTGCTCGGCCTGCTGTCGCTCTGGCTGCGGAGGAAGAAGACGCTCGGCGCGATCGCCATCGGCACCGCAGCGCTCGCGGCGACTGTGTTCGCCGTTGCGCCGCCGCTGGACGCGGCCGGCAGCACGACAGTCGGTCTCGGCGTCGACGTCTTCGTCTTCACGCTCGTCGTCTACGCCGCGGTCTTCCTGCCGCTCGAACGCCTGTGGCCGCTGCGCGCGGAACAGCCGACCTTCCGGCCCGAGTGGTGGACGGACCTCGCGTGGTTCGCGAGCAGCGCGCTGCTGATGCAGGCGACGTCGTTCGTGATCCTCGCCCCGGCCAACGCACTCGCGACGACGACGCCGGCGGGTCTCCGCGCAGCAATCGCGTCACTGCCGCTGGTCGTGCAGTTCCCTGCGATCGTGCTCGTGAGCGACCTCGTGCAGTACCACGTTCACCGCGCCTGCCACCGAGTACCGCTCCTGTGGCGCTTCCACGCGATCCACCACTCCGCGACCTCGATGGACTGGCTCGCCGGCTCGCGCCTGCACGTCGTCGACGCCGTGCTGACCCGATCGCTCGTCTACCTGCCGCTCGCGATGCTCGGCTTCGCGCCGGCGGCGATCGCGGCGTACCTGGTGTTCGTCGCGGCACAGGCGACTTTCGTGCACACGAACCTGCGCTGGCGACTCGCGTGGCTCGAGCCGTGGCTCGTCGTGCCGCGTTTCCACCACTGGCACCACGCGGACAGCGTGCGCGACGTGAACTTCGCGGTGCACGTGCCGTGGCTCGACCGCGTGTTCGGCACGTTCCACCTGCCCGCGAAAGACTGGCCCGACGCCTACGGACTCGCGGACGGTGCGACGGGACCGCGCGGATTCCTGCGGCAGCTCCTCGCGCCGTTCGGGCGCCGGTAGTTTCCACCACCCATGCTCCGACCCCTCGACGTCACCGCCGTCCGCCGCGAGTTTCCCGGACTGTCCCGGCCGGGCACAGCGGGCCACCCCGCGATCTTCTTCGACGGCCCCGCCGGCAGTCAGGTGCCGCAGCGCGTCGCCGACGCGATGACGCACTGGATCCTGCACGAGAACGCGAACCACGGCGGCGCCTTCGCCACGTCGCGTGCAACCGACGACCTCGTGCAGCGCGCGCGCACGGCGTTCGCGGACTTCGTCGGCGCCGAGGATCCGCAGGAGGTCGTGTTCGGCGCGAACATGACGACGCTGACGTTCCATCTCTCCCGCGCGCTCGCGCGGACGTGGCGCGCCGGCGAAGAGGTCGTGGTCACCGACAGCGACCACGACGCCAACGTGACGCCGTGGGTGCGCGCGGCGAAGGAAGCCGGCTGCCACGTGCGCACGATCGGCGTGCGGCCCGACGGCTCGCTCGACGTGCGCCACGCCGAGACGAAGATCGGGGACCGCACCCGGCTCGTCGCCGTCGGCTTCGCGAGCAACCTCAGCGGCACGATCCACCCGGTCACGCGCATCGCGGAGATCGCGCGGCAGCGCGGCGCCTTGTGCTTCGTCGACGCGGTGCACTCCGCCCCGCACCTCCGCACGGACGTGCGCAGGCTGTCGTGCGACTTCCTCGTGTGCTCGGCCTACAAGTTCTTCGGCCCGCACCTCGGTGTGCTTTGGGGTCGTCGCGCGCTGCTCGAGGAGATCGAAGCGGACAAGGTGAGGACTTCGCCCGTCCACGGCGCGGACAAGTGGGAGACCGGCACGGGGAACTTCGAAGGCATCGCCGGCGGCCTCGCGGCGATCGAGTACCTGGCGCGGCTCGGCCGGACCGTCGGCGGCGCCGAGGACCGGCGCGCCGCGCTCGACGCGGCGTTCCACGCGATCGAACAGCACGAGCGCGAGCTGTGCGCGCGACTGCTCGCGGGCCTCGCGTCGATCGACGGGGTTCGCATCGTCGGCCTCGCCGACCCGGAGCGCGTACGGGAGCGATGCCCCACCGTGTCGTTCACGCACCGCACGCACGCGCCGCAGTGGATCGCCGAACGACTCGCCGAACGGCACGTGCAGTGCTGGGCGGGCAACAGCTACGCGCTGGCGCTCACGACGGCGCTCGGGCTCGAGCCGAACGGCGTGCTGCGCCTCGGCATGCTGCACTACGCCACTGCCGACGAAGTCGAGCGCGTGCTGGCCGAACTGCGCACGCTGCTCCGGTGAGCTTGCACCCGCGCCGCCGCTCCCTACTCTTCTCGCCCCACTCTGCGATTCGCTCGGTCACATCCCGACAACCCCGAGAGAAGAGAACGAAAACGATGCGTCTCCCCCTGATTTCCGCGGCACTCGCCGCCCTCTGCTTCGCCCTCCCCACCACCGCACAGGACGTCCAGGTCTTCGGCGGCAACAGCACGCGCGCGTGTTCCACGGTCGTCCTGTTCGGTGACAAGGTGATGGCCGGCATCACCGTCACGCACGGCCAGCCGATGTGGAAGGACGAATACGACGGCATGCTCGACAAGCTGAAGGGCAAGATCAACCGCCTCGGCAAGGACATGTGGACGACGTTCATGAACAGCTGTGACGTCGAGATCGGCGGCGCGAAGATCCCGGCCGGCAGCTACGTCGTCGGCCTGCAGTGCGACCAGGAGGGCAAGTTCTCGCTCGCCTTCATGGACGCGACGAAGGCGATGAAGGCCGGCGCGATGCCGTTCGGCCCGCAGAAGTGGACGCCCGACTTCTCGGCCCCGCTGACGCTGAACAAGGACGTCGCGAAGGAGCCGGTGAAGGAGATGGCGATGGAGCTGAAGGCCGACGCGAAGGACCTCGCGAAGGGCAGCTTCACGATCGCGTGGGGCAAGCACACGCTGTCGAGCACGATGGCGATCCACGTCGCCAAGTGAGCGACTCCGCCCCGCGAGCGATCGCTCGCGGCGGCCGCCCGCCCCGTGGCGCTCGCCACCGGGCCGGGTCGACGAGCGAGGCGCGCGGTGCGGTCCGTATGCTGCCGCGATGCTGCGAACGCTGATCGAGGCGCTGCTCCTGCCGCCGACCTCGGCCCTCCTGCTCGTGCTGCTCGGCACCGCGTTGCGCGGCAAGTGGCCGCGCGGCGGCCGCATCCTGCAAATCGGCGGCTTCCTGTGGCTCGTCGTCGCCGCGACCCCTGCGTTCGGCGGCGCCCTGCTGCGCCAGCTGCAGACGTCGCCGGCGCTGCCCGCGAGCGGACCGTTGCCCGCGGCGCAGGCGATCGTCGTGCTCAGCGCGGAGGCCGACGTCGAAGGCTCCGAGTACGGCCACGCAGTGGCCGGCCCGCTCACGATGGTGCGCCTGCGCTACGGCGCCTGGCTGCAGCGGCGCACCGGCCTGCCGATGCTGACGAGCGGCGGCGTGCCCGCGACCGGCAAGCCGTCGCTCGCCGCCGTGATGGCGGACGCCGCGACGCACGAGTTCGGCGTGCCGGTGCGGTTCCGCGAGGAGGCCTCGGCGACGACGCGGGAGAACGCTTCGTTCTCGGCGGCGATCCTGCGCGAACACGGCATCCACACCGTCCTGCTCGTGACGAGCGCCTGGCACATGCCGCGCGCCGCTGCCTGCTTCCGCCGCGAGGGCATCGACGTCGTGGCCGCAGCGACCGGCTTCCGCGGCCCGGCGGTCGAGGACTGGACGAGCTTCCTGCCGCGAGCGAGCGGCCTGCGCGACACCTGCATCGCGATGCACGAGATCGGCGGTCTCGTCGCGTACGCACTCGGGCCCTGACGGTCTTCTCCGTCGCTTCTCGCGGCGCTGTCGGGATCTGCGATCGTGCGCGAACGATCCTCGATCGTGACCGCGCGCTATCGAGAGGAACGGCTCCGCCGCCTGCTGTCGTCGCTCGACGACGCGCTGCGTGAGACCGACGCCGCGCTCGACGCACGCGCCGCGACGATCGACGCGGTGCCGGCGGAACGGCGTGCGAGCGCCGAGAACCTGGCGATGTACCTCGCTCTGCGCGCCCACGACCTCCGGCCCCTGCAGCACGATCTGCACGACCTGTCGCTCTCGTCCCTCGGTCGCATGGAAGGGCACGTCGCGGCGACCCTGCACGGCGTGCGGTTCGCGCTGCGTTCGCTGCTCGGCGAGCCCGGTGCGGCGGCTCCACCAGCCGTCGCGAACACACCGTCCGGCGACGACGCCGACCGCCGGCTCCTGGCGAATGCCGACGAGCTGCTCGGGCCTTCACCGACGGGCCGGCGCACCCGCGTGATGGTGACGCTGGCCGGCGACGCCGCGACGGACCCCGGGCGGATCGACGACCTTCTGCGTGCGGGCATGGACGTGGCCCGCATCAACCTCGCCCACGACGACGAGCGCGTGTGGAGCGCGATGGTCGCGAACGTGCGCGCCGCGGCGGTGCGCAACCGACGGCCGTGCCGGATCCTCGCCGACCTTCCCGGCCCGAAGCTCCGCATCGGCGACATCGAGCCCGGCCCCGAAGTGGTGCGCGTACGACCAGCGCGCGACGCGTACGGCATCGTCGAGAAGCCGGCGAAGGTGCTGTTCCGCGACCCGAACGCGACGACGAACGCCGAGGCACGCGACATCGTCGTTCCCCTGCGCGCGCCGCTCGTTTGCTTCGCGGAAGTGGGCGACGAGTTCGTCGTGACCGACACGCGCGGACGCCGCCGCACGTTCGTGGTGACCACGGTCGACGGTGTCGTGTGCACCGCGGTCACGGATCGCACGGCGTACCTCGGCACCGGCTGCGCGGTGCTCCTGCAGCGGGGCATCACGGAGCTCGCGACGACGGAACTCGGCCGCATGCCGGCGCTGCCCGGGACCGTCGCCGTGCACGCGGGCGACATCCTGATCGTGACGCGCGACGACGAGATCGGCCGCGGGGCTCGCACGACGGCCGACGGCCGGATCGAGCCAGCCCGCATTCCCTGCGCGATGCCCGAAGTGTTCGACGACGTGCTGCCGGACCAGCGCATCCTCTTCGACGACGGCCGCGTCGCCGGCATCGTGCTGGCGCACGAACGGGACGGTCTGCGGGTGCGGATCACCGGTGTTCCGCCCGGCGGCGCCAGGCTGCGCACCGAGAAGGGCATCAACCTCCCCGACACGCGGCTTCGTGCCCCGGCCGTGACCGCCGACGACACCGCGCGCCTGGACTGGGCCGCGACGCACGCGGACATGGTCGGGCTGTCGTTCGTGCAGCACCCCGAGGACGTGCTCGAGCTGCAACAGGAGCTGCGGAGCCGCGGCGCCGAGCTCGGCATCGTGCTGAAGATCGAAACCGCGACGGCGTTCCAGCGACTGCCGGACCTGCTGTTCGCCGGCCTCCGTTCGCCGCGGGTCGGCGTCATGGTCGCGCGCGGCGACCTCGCCGTGGAAGTCGGCTACGCCCGCCTCGCCGAGGTGCAGGAAGAGATCCTGTGGCTGTGCGAGGCGGCGCACGTGCCCGTCGTGTGGGCAACCCAGGTGCTCGACTCGATGGCCCGCACCGGTGTGCCGTCGCGCGCCGAGGTCACCGACGCGGCCATGGGCGTCCAGGCGGAGTGCGTGATGCTCAACAAGGGGCCCCACATCGTCGCGACGGTGGCGTTCCTGTCGGGAGTGCTCGAGCGGATGCAGGAGCACCACGCCAAGAAGCACTCGCTGCTGCGACGACTGCGCATCGCGACGCCCACGCGCCCTTGACGCATCGCACCGACGCGCCCGACCGGGCCTGCACGGACACGTTCTTGCAATCTTCCGCCGCACGCTGCATACTTATGCACGACTGCCGCATAAGTATGCCTCGCCGCACACCGCCACCGTCGAACGACCCGCGCCAGGACCGCCACCAGCGGATCCTCGACCTGCTCGGGCAAGACCGCATCCACAACCAGGCGGACCTGCAGAAGCGCCTCGCCCAGCGCGGCTTCGACGTCAACCAGGCGACGCTGTCGCGCGACCTGCGCACGCTCGGCGTCGTGAAGGGCAAGGACGGCTACGAGCTGCCGCAGGCGCCGCTGTCGCCGGACACCGCGCAGAGCCTCTGGCACGCGGTGCACACCTGGCTCGTCGCGGCGACTCCCGCCCAGAATCTCGTCGTACTGCGCACGCCCGCCGGCGGCGCACAGGCACTCGGTCTGGCCATCGACCGGGCCACGCTGCCCGGCGTGATCGGCACGATCGCCGGTGACGACACGGTGCTCGCCGTCTGCGCGGACACGCGGCAGGCGAAGGCGCTCGTCCGCCGTCTCGGCACACACAAGCGTGCGGCCGCGGGAGTCGCATGAAGAACGTCGCGATCGTCGGCGCCTCCGGCTACACGGGGCGCGAACTGCTCACGTTGCTCGGCCGCCATCCCGGAGCGCAGGCCACCGCGGTGATGACCGCGCGCCCCGACACGGCGCCGGAGCCGCCGGCGTTCCCCGGCGATCCCGCGATCGACCCGCTCGATCTCCGACGGCTGCGCGACGTCGACGGCGTGTTCCTGTGCACCCCGCACGGCGCCGCCAGCACGATCGCGCGCGCGGCGCTCGACGCGGGCAAGAAGGTCGTCGACCTCTCGGCCGACTTCCGGCTGCGCGACCCCGCCGCCTTCGCCGCGACCTACGGCGGAACGCACCCCGCGCCCGACCTGCTGGGGCGCGCGGTCTACGGCCTCACCGAGCACGCACGCGACGCGGTTCGTGGCGCGGCGCTCGTCGCCAACCCCGGCTGCTACCCAACGTCGATCCTGCTCCCGCTGCTGCCGCTCCTCCGCGCCGGCCTGGTGGACGCGCACGCCCCGATCATCGCCGACAGCAAGAGCGGCACCTCCGGCGCGGGCAAGGCGCCGAGCGAACGCACGCACTTCGGGAACGTGCACGAGAACTTCTGCGCGTACGGCGTCGGCTCCCACCGCCACGCGCCCGAGATCCGGCAGGAAGCGGGCACCGAGCGCATCGTGTTCACGCCGCACCTGCTGCCGACGTTCCGCGGCATCCTGTCGACCATCTACGTGCAGCCGAGCAAGGGCGCATCGGCCGACTCGATCCGCAGCTGCCTCGCGGAACGTTACGTGCACGAGCCGTTCGTCCGGATCTATCAGAAGGGCCTGCCGGAGCTTCGCTGCGTGCAGCGCACGAACGAATGCCACGTCGCCGTGGCCGCGAGCGGACCGCTCGTCGTGCTCGTGTCCGCGATCGACAACCTCGGGAAAGGTGCGTCCGGACAGGCGCTCCAGAACATGAACCTGATGCTCGGGTTGCCCGAGAGCGACGGGCTGCGGTGAGGCTCTTCGTCAAGATCGGCGGCGCCCAGCTCGAGGAGCCGGGGCCGCGCCGCGACTTCTGCAAGAGCGTCGCCTCAGCGCGCCGGACCGGCCACGACGTCGTGGTCGTGCACGGCGGAGGCAACCAGATACGCGCGGTCTGCAAGGCGATCGGAATCGAGGACCGCTACCACGAAGGGCTGCGCATCACCGACGCGAAGACGGCGGAGATCGTGCTGATGGTGCTCGGGGGCCTCGTGAACCGCACGCTCGTCGGCGCACTGCAGAACGCCGGAGTCGACGCAGTCGGCCTCTGCGGCGCGGACGGCGCGTCGTTCTCCGCGCGAAAGCTGGTGAAGGCGGGTGTCGACCTCGGCTTCGTCGGAGAGATCGACGGCGTGAACCCGGTCCTGCTCGCGTCGCTGCTGGACAGCGCGCACGTGCCGGTCGTCGCAACCGTCGCACCGGGGCGCGGCGCGGACGACGCGGCGCCGTTCTTCAACCTGAACGCCGACCACGCCGCGAGTCCGCTCTGCAAGGCGCTGCGCGGCGACGCGCTGCTCTTCCTGACCGACGTGCCCGGTGTCCTCGACGCCGAGGGCAAGCTGATCGAAACGCTCACCCCGAAGGCGGGCGACGCACTCGTGCGCACCGGCGTCGCGAAGGGCGGAATGATCCCGAAACTCGAAGCCGCGCGCATGGCGCTGCGCGAGAACCCGGACGCGCTCGTGAAGGTCGCGCCCGCCGGCGGCCCCGACGCGATCCTGCGCGGCCTCCAAGAAGGCGTCGGCACCGTCTTCCAGGACTGATCTCCCGAAGGACCCATGGACGAAGGCTTGATGAAAACGTACGCGCGCGCCGACGAAGTCTTCGTCGACGGGCGCGGCGCGATCCTGCACGACAGTACGGGGCGAGAGTACCTCGACCTGCTCGCCGGCATCGCGGTCAGTGCGCTCGGCCACGCCCACCCCGAACTCGTCGCCGCCGTGCGCGACCAGGTCGGCAAGGTGGTGCACCTCTCCAACCTCTTCCGCCATCCGTACACGGAGCAGGTCGCCACGCGGCTCTGCGCGCTCACGGACATGGCGGCCGCGTTCTTCACGAACTCGGGCACCGAAGCGATCGAGTGCGCCCTGAAGCTCGCGCGCAAGGCGATGCACGTGCGCGGGCAGCCCGAACGCACGTCGTTCGTCGCGGTCGAGGGCGGCTTCCACGGGCGAACGCTCGGCGCGGTCTCGCTGACGTGGAACGAGAAGTACCGGAAGCCCTTCCAGCCGCTGCAGAAGGTCACGTGGGTCCCGCCCGACGACGCAGCGGCGCTCGAGAGGGCGCTGCTCGCCGAGAGACCCGCGGCGTTCGTGCTCGAACCGATCCAGGGCGAAGGCGGCATCCGCGAGCTGTCACCGGTGTTCCTGCGCGCGGCGCGCGACCTCTGCACGAAGACCGGCACACTCCTCGTGCACGACGAGGTGCAGAGCGGCTGCGGCCGCACCGGGCGCTTCCTCGCCGCGCAGCACCACGGCGTGGTCCCGGACGTCGTGACGCTCGCGAAGCCGATCGCGGCGGGCCTGCCCATGGGCGCGTGCCTCGTCACGGCGGCGCTCGCCGACACCTTCCAGAAGGGCGAGCACGGCTCGACGTTCGCCGGCGGTCCGCTGGTCTGCCGCGCGGCGCTCGTGTTCCTCGACGAAGTCGAGCGCGGCCTGCTCGGCAACGTCGCCGAGCGCGGCGCCGAGATGCGCGACGGCCTGCTCGCCCTGCAGAAGGACCTGCCCATCGTGCGCGAAGTGCGCGGCAGGGGCCTGATGCTCGGACTGCGGCTCCGGCACTCGGCCGACCTCGTCCAGAAGGCGCTCTACCAGGCCGGCGTGCTCGTCAACTGCACCGCGACCGACGTGCTGCGGATCGTGCCCCCGTTCGTCATCACCAGGGAACAGGTGCAGGAGTCCCTGCGCCGCATCGCAGCCACACTGGCGACGTTCCCCGCCGCCGCGAAGGGGCCCCAGTGAAGGAGACACCGTGAAGAAGACCTCGCTCGACCTCCCGTCGTTGTCGCAGAAGGACCTCCTGTGCACGTCCGCTCTGCCGGCGACCGACATCGAAACCATCTTCGCCACGGCCAAGGCGCTGAAGGCCGGGCGGGAGACACACACCGACGTGCTGCGCCACAAGCGCCTCGCGATGATCTTCGAGAAGGACTCGCTGCGCACGCGCTTCACGTTCGACATCGGCATGCAGGACCTCGGCGGCAGCGCGGTGTTCATGGATCACCGCGACGCGCGCCTCGGTTCGCGCGAGTCGGTGCGCGACGTCGCGAAGAACCTCGAGCGCTGGGTACACGGCATCGTCGCGCGCACCTTCAAGCACAAGGTCCTGGAAGAACTGGCGCAGCACGCCGAGATCCCGGTGATCAACGGCCTCTCGGACTTCGTGCACCCGTGCCAGGCGCTCTCCGACTTCTTCACGCTGACCGAGAAGTGGGGCTCGGTGCGCGGCCGGACGCTGACTTTCGTTGGCGACGGCAACAACACCTGCCACGCGCTGATCCACACGGCGGTGAAGCTCGGCACCAACATCCGCGTCTGTTCGCCCGAGGGGTACGAACCGAACTCGCGCGTCGTCAACGAGGCGATGCGCGCGGCCCAGGACACCGGCGCGGAAGTCACGATCCTCAACGACCCCGAAGCCGCCGCCGAAGGCGCCGACGCGATCTACACCGACGTTTGGGCCAGCATGGGCCAGGAGGACGAGATCGAGGAGAGGAACGGCATCTTCGCCGCCTACCAGGTCGACGAGGACTTGATGGCCCGCGCGAAGAAGGGCGCCCTGTTCATGCACTGCCTGCCCGCCCACCGCGGCTGGGAGGTGACGCAGGAGGTCATGGATGGCTCGCAGAGCGTCGTCTACGACATCGCCGAGAACCGCTTGCACGTGCAGAAGGCCGTGCTCGCCCTGTTGATCCGCTGACCCGAAGGAACGCACCATGAGCAAGAAGAAGAAGATCGTTCTCGCCTATTCGGGCGGCCTCGACACGTCGATCATCGTCCCCTGGCTGAAGGAGAACCACGACTGCGAGGTGCACGCGTACTGCGGCGACATCGGACAGGGCGCGGACGAACTGCGCGGGCTCGAAGAGAAGGCGCGCCGCTCGGGCGCGGTGTCGTGCCGCGTCGACGACCTGCGCCGTGAGTGGCTCACCGACTACGTGTGGCCCTGCATCCGCGCAATGGCGGTCTACGAGGGTCGCTACCTGCTCGGCACCAGCATGGCGCGGCCGATCCTCGCGAAGGGCCAGGTCGACTACGCGAAGGAGATCGGTGCCGACGCCGTCGCACACGGCTGCACCGGCAAGGGCAACGACCAGGTCCGGTTCGAGCTGGCCTACCAGGCGCTCGCGCCGGAACTCGAAGTGATCGCACCGTGGCGCCACTGGACGATCCGGAGCCGCGAAGACGCGCTCGACTACGCCGACCAGCGAGGCATCCAGGTGACGGCTTCGCGCACGAAGATCTACTCGCGCGATCGCAATCTGTGGCACATCAGCCACGAAGGCGGCGCGCTCGAGTCGCCGGGCAATCCGCCGCCCGAAGACGTCTGGCTGCTGACGACGGACCCGAAGAATGCGCCCGCCGCGCCCCAGGAGATCACGCTCGGCTTCACGGCCGGTGTGCCGACGTCGGTCAACGGGGAAGCGTTGCCCGCCGAAGCGCTGGTCGCTCGCCTCAACGAACTCGGCGCCGCACACGGCATCGGCCGCGTGGACATCTGCGAGAACCGGCTCGTCGGCATGAAGTCCCGCGGCGTCTACGAGACGCCGGGCGGCACGATCGTGCTCGAGGCGGCGCGCACGCTGCGTGCGCTGACGATGGAGCGCGACACACTGCGGCTGTGCGAGAAGGCGATGCCCGACTACGCCGACCTCGTCTACACCGGGCGCTGGTTCCACCCCGCGCGCCGCGCGATGGACGCCTTGTTCGCGGAGGCGACGAAGCACGTGACCGGCGAGGTCCGCGTACGCCTCTGGAAGGGGACCGCGACGGCCCTGTGCGCTTCGTCGAAGGAGAGCCTGTTCGCGGAGGACCTCGCGTCGTTCGGCCACAGCGCGCGCTACGACCACGCCGACAGCGCGGGCTTCGTGAAGCTGTACGGCTTGCCCGGCGCCGTGGCCGCGCGGGTCCAGGGAGCCGGATCGTGACGCGCCGACGCACCGGCGATGCCAAGGTGGACACGGCGAAGGGCGGCTCGATGTGGGGCGGCCGCTTCGCGGGCGGGCTCGACCCGTTCTTCGCCGAGTTCCAGAAGAGCCTCACCGTCGACCACGTACTCGCCTTCGCCGACCTCGAACAGAACCTCGTGTGGAGCGAAGCACTCGCCGGAGCGGGCGTGTTCACGCCCGACGAACTCGCGAGCGTGCACGCGGCCATCGACGACGTGGCGGAGACGTGGCAGGCGAAGGGTGTCCCGGTCCAGGATCCCGCCGAAGACGTGCACAGCCTCGTGGAACGCGAGATCGTGGCGCGGTGCGGCGAACTCGGCAAACGCATCCACACCGGACGTTCGCGGAACGACCAGGTCGCGACCGACCTCCGCATGTGGCTGCGTGCGCGCCTCGGTGGCGTGAACGACGCGATCCATGCCGTGTGCAGGGCGCTCGTCGCGAAGGCGACGACCCACGCCGCGGACCCGATGCCCGGCTACACGCACCTGCAGCGGGCGCAGCCGATCACGATCGGCCACCACGCCCTCGCCCACGTCGAAGCGCTGTTTCGCGACCGCGAGCGCCTGCTGCAAGCCACCGAACGCATGGACGAGTGCCCGCTCGGCAGCGGCGCGCTGGCGGGTACGACGGCTCGCGTCGATCGGGACGCGATCGCTGCCAAGCTCGCGTTCGCGTCGGGCCCGACGCGCAACAGCCTGGACGCGACGGCTGCACGCGACCACTTGTGCGAGATCGCGTTCGTGTGCGCGATGACGTGCACGCACCTGTCCCGGCTCGCCGAGGACTACGTCTTCTTCGCCAGCCAGGAGGCGCGCTTCCTGCGCTTCGGTGACGCGGTGTCGACGGGCTCGAGCCTGATGCCGCAGAAGCGCAACCCCGACGCGATGGAACTGGTGCGCGGCAAGGCCGCCCGCGTGCAAGGTGCGCTCCTCGCGCTGCTCGGCACGGTCAAGGGCCTGCCGATGGCCTACAACCGGGATCTGCAGACCGACAAGGAGACGCTGATCCCCGCCATCGCGGAGACCGAAGCGTGTCTGCGCGTGGCAGCTCTCGCAGTGCAGCACGCCGAGTTCGACACCGCGCACTGCGCTCGGGAGGCGGAGCGCGGCCACCTCAACGCAACCGACCTCGCCGACCTGCTGGTCCAGGCCGGCGTCGCGTTCCGCGATGCGCACGAGATCGTCGGGCGTGCGGTGAACCGCGCCATCGAACTCGGCGTGGAACTGCAGGATCTTCCTGCGGACGAACGGCGCACACTGCTGCCGCAGATCGACGTCGACCTCCGCCAGGCGCTGTCCGCACGCACCGTGCTCGAGCGCCGCTCGGTGATCGGCGGCACCGCGCCACGCAACGTCGCGGCCGAAGCCCGACGCTGGAACCAACTGCTCGCCGCGTTCGAACGCGCGGCGGCGACGGAGATCGAGTGACGATGACGAACGAAGGTCCCCTGCCCGCTCCCGCATCGCCCGGCGCGGCCGAAGTCCGCGTGCGCCCGGCGCTCGTGGCCGACGTGAAGCCGATCATGACCCTGGTCAACGAACTGGCGGTGCAGCAGGTGATGCTGCCGCGATCCCCGGCCTCGGTGATCGAGAACGTCCGCGACTTCTTCGTCGCCGAAGTCGACGGGCAGTTTGCCGGTTGCGGCGCGCTCGCGATCACGTGGACGGACATCGCCGAAGTGCGCTCGCTCGCGGTGGCCCCGGCGATGCAGAAGCACGGCATCGGGCGAACGATCGTCGATGCCCTCGTACGAGACGCGCTGCGGCTCGGCATCCCGAGGCTGTTCGCGTTCACGTACGTGCCCGGGTTCTTCGCGAAGATGGGGTTCACCGTCTGCCAGCACGAAGACCTGCCGCACAAGGTGTTCAACGACTGCACGCACTGCCCGAAGTTCCTTGCGTGCGACGAGATCGCGATGACCCGCGTGCTCGACAGCAAGGCTTCGCCGACGCGCCTCTTCGGCCAGCCGCAGCGCGCGATCCCCCTGCCGCAGCGCACGCCGCAGTTCACGGCACCGAACTTGCCGAAGCGCGGCTGAGCCCGCCGGGAATCCGACCTCCCCCCATCGGCAAACCCGCGCGGTCGCTCGCACTCCGGCCGCCATGGATCTCCACGACTGCGTTCGCTTTCGCTCGACGAACCGCCCGACTTCCCTGTTCGCGCTCACGTTCGCGTTGGCCGCCGCGTGTTCCGGAGGCGGTTCCGGATCGACCCCGGCGACGGCCGCGAACGAATTCGTTGCGCTCCGGTCCGCACCGACTTCCGGCGGCACGATCTTCCTGAACGACCCGATCGACGTCGACTTCTCCCACGACGTCGATCTCACGAGCGCGAACCTCTCGACGTTCGCATTCCAGGCGATCGACCAGGTCGGCAACCCGACGAGCGAGATCGTGAACGGCACCTTCGTGCTGGCGCGCGCAGCCGGCGACAGCGAGATCGGGCGACGGCTCCGTTTCGTCCCGCGGATCGCGACCGACGACGGCTATGGGAACGGCGGGCTCCTGCCGGGACGGACCTACCTCGTGGCGCTCGTCGACGGCCAGGCTCGCACGGGCACCGTGCTTCGGGACCGCGGTGGCCGCGGCCTCGAACGGGGCTACTCGTTCGGGTTCGCGACCACCGACGGCACCCAGCCCGCGCAGCTCTACCGCAACCCGAAGCCGGGCGGCCCCACATTCCGCAAGCTCGAGGTCTCGACGGCGCCGTCGCTGGATCAGGTGCCGCTCAACCTGTTCGGCCAGCCGCCGGTCGAGATCCGGGCGTCCTTCGACCAGGCACTGAACCCGGCGTCCACCAACGTTCCCGTTGCGCTCGACACCGATCCGCGCGTGCGCGACGAGAGCAATCGCGGCCGCTTGTGGCTCGAATACAAGGACCCGGTGCTGGACGTCGCGGGTGACCCACTCGACTACACGTGGATCCCGGCGGACGTCGTCGTCGAGCAGAACGACCTCGACGGAGCGACGATCGTGCTGCGACCTGTCGGCGTGCTGCCGAACAACGCGACGGTGCGCCTCGTCGTCGAGAACACCCTCGAGGACATCGCCGGCGAGAACAATCTCGCGAACCCGACGTACGAACGCGTGGTCGCGACGTTCAGGACCGAGGCTTCGTACGCGACCCGCTTCGATGCGCTCGTCGAAACGTTCACCGACTCGAGCCGCATCGACACGACCGCGGTGTTCGCCGAATCGCCCGCGCTCGTCGGCCCTGGATTCGTCAGGGCCGGCTTCGCCTTCGAGGGATCACCGACGACCCGCGACTACGAGCCCACGACGAACGAGATCGTGCTCAGCACCGACTTCACGCAGATCACGCCAACGAGCGGACCGCCGCTGTCGGTGTCGGGGGGCGTCTTCAACTTCCGCAACGTCACGATCCCGCTGGGTGTGACCGTCATCGGCCGTGGATCGAAGCCGATGGTGTGGCTCTGCAGCGGCGACTTCCGCGTACACGGCACGCTGACGGTGCGCGGTGGCAACGGCGCGCGGGTGGAGACCCTGCAGTCGGCGAACTTCGCGAAGGCGGGCGGCGTCGCCGGATGCGGTGGCGGCAGCGGCGGGGACGGCACTCCGAGCGCCACCGCGCGGGACCTCGCCGGGGATCCGGGCAACGGACCGCTCCAGGTGCCCGGCCGGGGCGGTGGCGGCGGCAACAACGCCTGCCAGGTGGGAGGCTGCCTCACCGGGGCCTCGGGCGGCGGATCCGGGGGCGGCGGAGGCACGCTCGCAACCCAGGGTGACCCGAGCTACCGCGGGACACTCGGGACCGGCGGCACTTCGTTCCAGCAGGTCGTCGGAATCGGCGGCAACGGCTGCGGCGGCCAGTCCGGTGCCGCGTCCCGCGCACTCGCCGGGGGAGCGGCGGGCCCGAAGGTGTTCACCGATTCGCGTGCGGACAACGACTTCTGGGGCAGTGCGATCAACCTGCGGAGCAACCTCCGGATCACCGGCGAACTCACCGTTCCCATGGGTGGTGGCGGCGGCGGCGGCGGCGGCGACGCGGTGCCGAGCAACGGCTCGTGCGCGGCGCCGAACCCGGTGAGTGACTACAGCGGCGCCGGCGGCGGGGGCGGTGGCGGCGTGATCATCGTCAAGGCGCTCGGCGAGATCGAGGTCACGTCGGCGGGCCACATCGTCGCCGACGGCGGCAACGGCGGCGGCGGCGAACAGGCCGGCTCGTGCGGCCAGGGCGGCGGTGGCGGCGGCGGTGCCGGCGGAATGATCGTGCTGATGTCCGCGAAGCGGATCGTGCTGCACCTGCACGGCGTTCCGACCGCCAACCGCTGGCTCTACTCACAGAACGACTACGACTCGGTGCTGTCCGCGGACGGCGGCCTCACGACCACCGGCGACTTCGGCCCGCTCCAGATCTCGGGCAAGTACCCGCAGAGCGGCGCCACGATGCTCGAGGGCACGGCCTACGACTCGCGCCCCCTTGGCGGCCTCGGCGGAATGGGCATCGTGCAATTGATGGTCCCGCCCGGTCCGACGGCCGACGATGACGGAACCAACACCGTCCTCGACGACAACATCGTGGTTCGGAAGACGGGTGCGGTGGCCCCGGTGAGCGGACTCGAGAAACAGAAGGCCCTCGCGTGGCGCGGCTTCCAGGACCCGACGGGCGCGTTCGTGGCAGACAACGGCGTGCCGACGAACATCGGGAAGGACGAAGGCGACATCCGCCCGTCGCCGATCCTGATGCCGGTCCCGTTCGCCGCGCAGTCG
>JAEUHQ010000085.1 GCA_016794565.1 Planctomycetota bacterium
CGCGGCGGCGCAGCTTCACATAGCTCGCCTTCCAACCGACGGGCGGCGGCAGGAACAGGCGCGTGAGCAGTTCTTCCGGCTGCTTCGTGAGGTACTGGATCCCGTCGTCGCGATACAGATCACTCGCTCGCAAGCGCCGCGTGCCGTCCTTGCCGACGAGTTCGACGTCGCACTCCATCGCACACACGACGGGCACCGTGTCCGAACTCTGCACCGCCCAACACCGCGGGCTACCGGGAGCGACCCAGCAGATCGCGCCGTCCTTCTTCATGCAGTAGTCGATCGACTCGCGCCACTCGTGCGTCTGGTCGTAGTAGGTGCAGCGCGTGTCGAGCAGCAGGTTGCCGCCGATCGTGCCCATGTTGCGGAGCAGCGGCGTGCTGATCTCGCGAACGGCGTGCGCGAACGCCCCGTAGTGCTGCTTCAGGTGCGGATGGTGCTCGAGCATCGACAGCTTCGCGAGGGCGCCGATGCGAACGCCGCCCTGCGGATGCACCTCTAGCCGATCGAGACCCGGGATGTCCTGCAGCGAGATGACCTGCGTCGGCGTCTGGTGCCGGCGCTTCATGTTGGGATACAGGTCGGTGCCGCCCGCGACGAACATCGCCTCCTTGCCGTGCTCGCTCGCGATGCGAACGGCCTCGGCAGCGGTCTTCGGCCGGTGGTAGGTGAACGTCGGGAGTCGCAGCATCTCGGTGTCCTCCTACTTGGCCGCCTTCTTCTCGCGCTTGGGTTCGTTCCACGCCGTGCCGTCGCCACCCTGCCACGGCGTCTTGATCTTCAGCGAATCGCCGAAGTCCACGTCCGGCACGCCGTCGGGTCCGTTGCTCGGGCCGAAGCGCGCGTCCTTGCCCTCCTTCTTCGCGGCCATCGCCGCGAACACCTTCTCGAACGAGACGGGGTTCTCGTCGACGCGCACGCCGACGGCGTCGAACACCGCGTTCGCGACGGCGGGCATGATCGGCAGCAGCGGGCCTTGCCCGACCTCCTTCGCGCCGAACGGCCCGTTCTTGTCCGGGTCCTCGACGACGTAGGTGACGATCTCGGGCATCTCGAGCCCGGTCGGCTGCTTGTATTCGAGCATCGACGGGATGCGGTGCACGAAGATGCGGTTGCCCTTGTGCACACGATCGCGGTAGGCCTGCTCCTCCATCATCGCTTCGCCGAGGCCCATGTAGACGCCGCCCTCGATCTGGCCCATCGCGACCGCGGCGTTGAGCGCGCGGCCGATGTCGTGCGCCATCCAGATCTTCGGCACGCGATAGACGCCGGTGAGCGGATCGACTTCGACCTCGACGACGGTCGCCGAGTACGAGTAGCTCGGACTCGGCCCGACGCCGCCGCCGCGGAACTTCGCGGCCGTCGCGGGCGGCGTGTAGCTGCCGACGGTGCCGATCGTGCCGAAGCGCGCTTCGGTCGCGATCACGGCTTCCTGGAACGTGAGCCCCTTCTTCGGATCCTCGGCGTCGAAGACGCGCGAGTTCGAGAACACGAGGCGGTTGGCGGGAACCCCGAGTTTGTCGGCGACACCCTTCGCGATGAGCTCGCGCGCGCGTTCGGCGGCCTGCATCGCGGCGTTGCCCGTCATCAGCGTGACGCGCGAGCTGTAGCTGCCGAGGTCGACGGGCGTCAGGTCGGTGTCGCCGGTGACGACCTTGATGCCAAGCGGATCGATGCCGAGCACTTCGCCGATGATCCAGCCGAGCACGCTGTCGCTGCCCTGGCCGATGTCGGTGCTGCCGCAGAACGCGGTGACGAGACCGCTGCGATCGAGCTTGAGCTGCACGCCGGAGTGCGGCAGGCCGTTCCAGTAGATGGGCAGGCCCGCGCCCGACAGGTAGCTGCTGCACGCGAGGCCGAGGCCGCGGATGCGCCCGTCCTTCGTGACCTCACGCTTGCCGCGGCGCGTCTTCCAGTTCGAGCCGGCCACCACCTTCTCGATGCACGCACCGAGACCCATCGAGCCGATGCGCAGGAAGTTCGCGGTCAGCGAGTCGCGCGGCGCCAGGTTGTCGAGGCGCATCTGCGCCGGATCGAGACCGAGGTCGCACGCGATCTTGTCGAGCTGCACTTCGATCGCGAAGCGCGGCTGCACGGTGCCGTGCCCGCGCTTCGGACCGCACGGCGCCTTGCACGTGAAGAAGCGCGCGCCGCGGAAGTGGTAGTTCTCGACGGTGTAGGTCACCGTCTGCAGCGCCCCCGTGTAGAAGGTGCTCGCGGTGCCATAGCTGCCGTACGCGCCGCCATCGAGGTAGCTCTCGAAGTCGAGTGCGGTGATGCGGCCCGTCTTCGTGACGCCCATCTTGCTGCGCATCAGCACCGGATGGCGGCCGCGGTGGCAGAAGAACACTTCCTCGCGCGTCAGCGCGATCTTCACCGGGCGGCCGGTGAGCATCGACATCTTCGCCGCGCAGATCTCGTGGTTGAACGGATCGCTCTTGCCACCGAAGCCGCCGCCGTTCGTAACGGCGATCACGCGGATGTGGTGCGCGGGCAGCGGATGCAGGACGCGCGCCAGCGCGCGATGCAGGTAGTGCGGCGTCTGCGTCGACGACCAGACGGTCAGCTTGCCGTCCTTGTCGAAGTGCGCGAGGGTCGCGTGCTGCTCCATCGGCAGGTGCGTGTTGCCCTCGAAGAAGAACGTGTCCTCGCGAACGTGTTCCGCACGCGCGAAGCCGTCCTTCATGTCACCGAACTCGAGGTTCTCGAGGCGATGGATGTTGCCGCGGACGCCGTAGTCGTGGAGGCGCGGCTCGTTGGTCGCCGCGGCTTCGTGGATGCCGCCGATCGTCTGCTTCTCGCGGTACTGCACGTCGACGAGGCGACACGCGTTCCACGCGATCTCCTCCTCGGTCGCGGCGATCGCGACGACGGGGTCGCCGACGAAGCGCACGAGATCGGGGCACAGCGCGTGTTCGTCCTGGCTCACGGGCAGGATGCCGAACGTGATCGGCATGTCCTTGCCGGTCAGGATGCCCTTCACGCCGTCGAGTGCCGCGGCCTTGCGCGTGTCGATCGACACGATCTCCGCGTGCGCGACCGTGCTGCGCAGCAGCTTCATGTGCAGCATGCGCGGCAGGACGAGGTCGTCGGCGTACTTCGTCAGTCCGCTGACCTTGCCGCGCGCGTCGACCTTGCGGATCGGCTTGCCGATGTGCTGCAGGTCTTCCTTCTTCTTGTCGTGCTGCCACGGCGCGTCGTTCTTCGCCGACGGCGCGCGCGTGCTGGGGTCGTCAAGAACCATGGATCGACTCCTTCCTCGGTTCGGCCTTCTCGCCGCGGCAGCGTGCGGCCGCGAGTTCGACCGCCTCGAAGATCTTGATGTAGCCGGTGCAGCGGCAGAGGTTGCCCGCGAGGCACTCCTTGATCTCGTCGCGCGTCGGCTTCGTGTTCTGCGCGAGCAGGGCGTCGGCGGTCATCAGGATGCCCGGCGTGCAGTACCCGCACTGCGCCGCACCCATGTCCGCGAACGCGTGCTGCAGTTCGGTGAGTTCGGGGCCCTTCGCGAGCCCTTCGACCGTGCGGACCTGCTTGCCGACCACGTCGACCGCGAGCACGAGACAGCTGAGCACCGGCGTGCCGTCGACCTGCACGGTGCAGGCGCCGCACTCGCCGAGTTCGCAGCCGTGTTTCGTGCCGGTGAGGTTCATCTCCTCGCGGAGCACCTCGAGCAGGGTCTTGTGCGGAACGAACGCGACTTCGTGCGATTCGCCGTTCACGTGGAACGTGGCGAGCGTCTTCTGGGGCCCAGGTGGCGCGGTCATCGGGGCGAGCACGATACCGGCCGGCCACGGCCGGATGAAGCGCGCACAAAGGAAGGCCGAACCGCACCGGCCATCGCGGTGACGACTACCCGCAGGCGTCGCCGGCCATCCCTTTCAGCACCTCCGCAACAGCAGCCACGTCGGCGGGCCCCACGGCGCACCACACCCGGGGTGGTGCGGCGATCACCACCGGGTCGGCCGCGCAGTGCCCGAGGCAACCTGACGGGACGAGTTCGACTCCTTTCACACCGTTTCGATCGAGGTTCGCCTGCAGTGCGAGCAGGAGCTGCCGCCCCTTGATCCCGCACGACGGAATGCCGCCGACGCGCTCGGCGCAGCAAACGAAGAGCATCTTTGCGCAAGGCAGCGGAGAGATCTTCATGGCAGGTTCAGGGTGACAGCACACGGGCCGGACAACGAGGCGATCTCCCGGCGACCGAAACGAACGCTCAATTGCGCCGCGGGAACCGCGGAGAACTCGATGAGACCGCTGCGGACGCGGCCGCTGCTGCGGATTCGCCACGAGCAGCCGCGTGCGTCATCACGGCCGCGCGACACGATCGTGACCCTCTCCCCATCGACGGGACGGCTCTGGGCATCGAGCACCGTGAGTCGCAAGCTTCCGCCCGGAAGGTGGAACGGCACGTCCTGGACGCCTCCATCGACGCTGCGCGTGAAGTAGTACTCGTGGTCGTTGTCGTGGACTTGGGATCCGACGCGAACGGTCACGCTGTACGCGCCCCGCGGCACCCGAACATGGCCGAGACCTTCGTGGATGCTCACCGTGCGGACGAAGCGGCCGTCCTGCGCGGCAAGCGACACCGAACCGTCAACCAGTGGCCCCTCGTCGCTCGCGATCACCAAGTGACAGTCGACCATCTCCGCGGGATCGGCACGGCCCTTGGTCACTTCGTATGTTCCAGTGACGGGTTCGTACCGGACAACTTCGAGATCCTCGAGGCCCGAGGCCTTCGTCCGGAGTTCCGCGGTGCCGTCCGCGCCACAGCTTGCGGCGACCCACATGCCGTCTTCCAAAGTCATCAGGAGGCTCCCGGGCTTGCCGTGAGCCACGTGCGTCGTTGCCGGCTCCAGCCCTATCTCGGCCCCGAGATCTGCGGCGCGCACTCGCTTCGTCACGTGGCCAGCAGAAGCGAACACCCAGATCGCCGACGCGACGATGGGCACGCGAGCGACACTCTGCTCGTCCGTGGAAACCGCGAAGTCCGTCTGCCAAGGTCCGACCGCGAGGCGCGCGCTGGCCGCTATGGGCAGGTGACTGTTCGCGTCGAGCACGCG
>JAEUHQ010000113.1 GCA_016794565.1 Planctomycetota bacterium
TTCGCGATCTCGTTCTGGACGGAGGCGCAGGCGATCGCGGGCACCGTGCTGTTCGACCACTCCGACGGCGACGCGGACCGGAACCGCCTCGCGCTCCTCGGCCGCGACGACCAGCTCGTCGTCGAACTCATCGACGAAGCGGGTCTCGATCCCGAGCCGACCGATTCCCCGGCGGGCATCGAACGCACCGCGATGCAGTGGACGCTGCCGCTGACCGAGCTGAACCTCCCGTCGAACACGCCGCTGCACGTGAACCTCTCGGCGTACGGCGGCAAGCCGGACGAACTGTCGGTGTCGATCGACGGCATGACGCGCGGCAAGCCGAAGTACAAGACCTACCTGACGTCGGCGTTGAAGTCGTTCGATCCCACGCTCGCCAACAACCTCACCGCGCCGGGAACGCCCGGCAACGACCGGTGGCTCGACATCGCCGTGGAGAGCACCGAGGGATTCCCGGACACGGGTGCGCTGCGCATCGGCACGGAGATCTTCGAATACACGAGCAAGAACGGCACGACGTTCCAATGTGAGTGGAAGGACTCGACGGGCGGCCGCGCCGCTCGCCGCGCCGGCCGCGAGGAACGCCCGAGCATCCCGGTCGACAAGAACGGCAACCCGACGATCGACATCAACTCGCCCGAGTTCCAGGGCGTGAACCTCGACGTGTTCCCGGCCCACCCCGCGGGCACCCAGGTCGAGCTCTACGGCTACTCGGCGCCGCTCGCGGAGAACTCGCCGATGATGGTCGGCAGCACGCGCCTCGACGGTCCGATCGGCGGCTTCGCCATCGCGCGCGGATGGATCAACAACCCGCGACCGATCGGGCTCGCGCTGCCGAGCGGCGGGACCCTCCCGATCGGGGTCGGACTCGACGAGAACTGGACGGGGGACCTCGAACTCTCCGACCCGATCTCGTCCAGCCGGACCTACCCGCCTCCGAACGCGCAGGAGAACGTCGCCTCGGCGTTCTCGACGACCGGCGGCTATGCGCTGCTCGTCCAGCGCTCGATCGATTGGAGCAGCAACGTGCCAGGACAACTGGCCGCGGCGGCCCGCACGGGGGGCATGGAGGTCATCCGGTACGCCAGTCGGCAGGGCAACAAACTGACGGACGTGCAACGCACGCAGACCCTGCCCGGCGACGACACGCAGATCCCGAAGTCGTTCTTCGAAGCGGGCGTCGCGCAGCGCTTCGTGACGAACTACGAGGACTACACGATCCCGGGCGATCCTCACACGTACCTCGACGACATCCCGACGCGGCTCCTGTGGGTGATCCCCATCTCGCTCGGCGTGCAGGCGACGGACTTCGTGTTCGACCCGGCGGCGACGAAGCTCACGGAATGGGTCCAGCTCTACCCGGAGCACGGCGACGTCGACGACACCGAGTGGGTCCGCTACGACGCGATCATGGACCACCGGTACCTGTGCCGCGCGAACCGCGCGGCGTGGGACCGCCTTCGCTGGGAACTCACACGCCAGGCGGCACGCGACCAGCTGCAGATCGGGTCCCTTGGCCTGTCGGGACAGCCCGACATCAAGGAGCCGCCGTGGCCCAAGGTGCAGACGACGGCGGACTACATCGGCTACACGTCGAAACTCGAGTCCGACTTCCCGCAGATCCACGCCGCCCGCTTCGCGCTGCGCTTCCGCGGCGATCCGATGTGGGACTTCGCGTTCGCCGGCGAGACGTTGCAGGCGACGTCGTCGCACGCGCACACCGACTCGACGGTGATGCAGTGCCAACGCATCGCGATGGAGTGGGGCAATTTCAGCGCGCTCGGCGGTCGACTCGGGCGCCACGACCGCGTCGCGATCATCGCGGGGTCCCTCGCCAACGGCAGCAAGCGCCCCGATCTCGAGTGGCACACCGTGAACTGGGTCGCGCGTCGCTTCGAAGCGGACAAACTGCAACAGAACCAGACGCCACCCGAGTTCATGGGGCCCTGGCCGTTCCAGCTGGTCGCGTTCAAGAAGGGCGTGACCGGAACCTACCTCGGCCCGACGCGCGGGGAGACGCTGGAGCCGCGGCGCCTCGACCGCATCGTGAAGTTCCCGAGCGGCGAACTGCCGGCGGCGTACTGCGCCGCACCGACCCTCGGCGCGTCGGTCGGAAAGGGACAGCCGATCACCGGGTTCGTCGACGAAGTCGAGGTGCGGCAGCAGCCTCTCTACGACCTCGTGCTGGACGAAGTGATGCCCGCCGACGGCAAGCAGTTCGTCGTCGTGCGTGAAATGACGTTCAACTCCGCGGGCAAGCTGCTGCCCGGCGGCGACCTGGCGTCGCAGTGGCCGCAGACTGGCGGCCTCGTCGACATCGACGGCGAGATCCTCGCGTACAAGAGCCAGGCCAACGGCGCGTTCGAGATCGCGACGAACGGCAGGGGTCTCTTGAACACGCAGCCGCGCGACCACGACCGCGGCGCCCGAGTGCGCTTCCTGTCGCACCGCCCCGTCGCGATCCTGTCGTCGGCGGCGGGTGAGCGGGAGAACGTGATCCCGGTTCAGGCGGTGGGCGCGATGCCGACGACGTACGGGACCGCGCTGCTCGGTCGCGAGCTGTTCCACTACACGTGGGTGAAGATCGTCGGCGACAAGGTCACGTTCGAGATGCCGACGTGGTTCCCGCCGGGCGAGGACGCGAAGAGCCCCGCGGCGCGAGGACTCCTGCGCGCCCGCTTCGGCTCGTCCGCGTACTCGGCGGCGTCGGGCGAGCCGCTGATCGCGTTCCCGTTCCGCTATTGGGACCGACACGTCGAACGCAGCGACGACCCGGAGCTCGCCTACTCGCAGCTCACGTCGACCGAGGCGCCGTCGTTCTTCCGCACGCTGCGCTGGCGGGAAGAGACGACGGATCCGCGCGTCGGCGTGGTGTGCTTCGTGCGCACCGACGGCAAGGCCCCGTGGTGGAGCGATCCGGCGTCGACCCCCGGGTTCTGGCGCTTCGACGGCAAGAGCGACGCCGAGGCCGGGCACAAGCTCGCGGCGCCGGGCTCGCGGATCGAAGTCCGCTTCGCCTGCGCCTACAAGCCCGGCGTGCTCGACCTCGCGGCGTTCTCCCAGCACGGTTGGAAAACGACCGTCACCGTGAAGGACGTCCGGATCGAGTACGAGGGCCAGACCCGCATCATCGACGAGCAGGTGACCGCGCGATGAACCAGGCGACGCACCTCTGCCGTTCGCAGCGCGGCTTCACGCTGCTCGAGCTGGTCGTCGTGATGGGGATCCTGTCGGGATTCCTGATGATGCTCGTACAGCTCGTGGATTCCGGGCTGCGCCTCTTCCAGGAAGGCGAAGTCGGCCAGCAGCTCGCCGACAGGACCGCGCACGCCCAGCGCATCGTGACCGAGGAGCTGCGGCAGCTTCGCGGCAGCGCCACCGGGCGCGATCGCGAGTCGGTCGACGATCGCCTCGTGGTCCAACGCCTGCCGATCGGTCTGCCCGAACGGCCCGAGCCCGATGCGACGCGGGTGCAGGTCCTGCGCGCGGCGATCCACCTGCCGGAAGAACGGGAACGGCCGTTGCTCGAAGCCGTGCTCGCGACGCGCATCGCGGTCGAGAACCCGAACATGACCCCGGCCGCGGTCGACCTCGAGGTCCAGAAGCGCAGTCCGCTCGAGCCGCTGCGCGGCATCGGGCAGATGCTGCTCTTGCCCTGGCGCCAGGAGAACGCCGACGAGGCGTTCCTCGAACTGCGCGCCGGATGGTTCCTGCCGGGGCAGGAGATCGCCGCGGGCGAGAACCGGATCGTCGATCCGTTCACGGTCGTCGTCCCGGGCGGCCCCGAGCTGCCCGGCATCGCGGTCTTCAACAACACGATCCCGATCCTCCGCGATCTGCTGCACGTGGAGTTCGCGTTCTGGTCGCAACGCACGGTTTCGTGGGGCAACGACGCCGCTCCGACCGCAGGTGGCGAAGGCGCTCCCGAGCGCATCTGGGACAGCGCACGCGGCGGTTGGTTGATCGACGCGTACTCGGGCGGGGAATGGTCGCTGGATCGCGGCCCGAACAGCCTCGGGGATCCACTCGACGACATCCAGCCGCACGCGATCCTCGTGCGCATCGTCGTCGCGCAGCCTGGAGACCTCGCACCCGAAGGACTGCTCGCAGCAGAGATCACGTCGAGCGACACGTCCCTTCGCCTCGTCGACGGCGAACGGTTCCCCGGTGAGCGCGACGGCGGGTGGATCAAGGTGCGCGGCGAGTGGTTGCACTACGACGAGCGCGAGGGCGACACCCTGATCGGCTTGCGCCGCGGGCAACGGAGCACGAAGGCGCTCGGGCATGCCGCGGGCAGCCGCGTTCACGTCGGGCGCTCGGTGGAGTTCGTCGTGCCCGTCGCACACGCGAAGGACGACTGGAATGGCTGACTTCGCGACCAGTCCCCGCAGCGAACGCGGCTTCACGCTGGCCGAGATGCTGGCGGCGCTGGCGATCCTGCTGTTCGGCGTCACCGCGCTGCTCGGGTCCCTCGGCTCGGCCGTCGCGCAGCGGCGCACGACCGACGCACGTCTCGCTTCCGCGGCCTTGTGCGAGTACGCGTTGCACCGCGTGCAGAACGAGGCCGTTCGTCGCCGCGCGGACGGGGCGAGCGACCTGGACCTCGAACTGGCGCCGCTCGCCGACCAGCGAGCGCCGAGCTTCCCGGGGATGACCTGGGGCGCCAAGGTGACGACCGACGACGCGCGTCCGGACCTGTGGCTCGTCCACATCTCGATCCGCTGGCTCGAGCAGGGCGAAGAAGCGATACAAGAGTACCAGCGGATCCTGCCGCGCCAGCTGCCCCTCGGGCAGCGTGTGCGTCGGTTCCGCGAAGAAACCGACAACCGAGGGAAGTGAAGACGATGATCCCGATCCTCCGTACGACTCTTCTCGCCGCGATCGCCCTCGTGGGTGGTCGCGACCTCACGGCGCAGTTCCTGCAACTCGCCGACGGCAAGCTGCTGCTCGGCTCGATCGAAGGCACGCCGGACGGCGAAGGCCTGCGGGTCAAGCGGCTCGACAACGGCGGCGTGCTCGATCTTCGCTGGGACCACTTGTCTCCGGCGAGCGCACTCGCAGTGAAGAAGACGTACGACCTCGCGGGGGACACGCACGACGAGGTGATGGTGCGGGCCGACGAGGTCGAGTTCCTCGTGAACGGCACGCCGCAGACCATCATCGGCCGCGTGGTCGATCAGTCGGGCGACCAGATCCTCGTGCAGACGAAGGCCGACACGATCCGGGTGCCGAAGGGCGAACTCCGCGGTCGGCGAACGATCGACGTGCCGGCGACGCAGATCTACACGAAGGACGCGTTCTACCTGATGCGCAAGGCCGAAGTGCAGCCGGGGGACTCGGCGGACAAGCACATCCTGCTGGCCGAAGAGCTCATCAAGGTGCGCGACTACGATCACGCGTCGGAGCACCTGCAGACTGCCAAGGATCTCGGGAACTCGCGCAACGCGCCGCACCTGGACGGCATGATCCAGAAGCTGCAGCGGTACAAGGAAGCGGCGAAGGAGCGCGAGCTGCTCGACCAGATCCAGGCCGCCCGCAGCCGTGGACGCCAGAACGACTTCGAGAAGGGCCGCACTCTGATGGCCCAGTTCGAGAAGGACTTCCCGCAGAGCAAGCTCCGTGCGGACTTCGAGACCGAGAAGAAGCGCTTCGAAGGGGCGCGCGAGCGGTTCTACACCGAGCAGATCGCGGACAACTTCCGCCGCACCATCCGCATCGTCGCGGACAAGAAGGCCGCCGATGCCGCGACGACGCTGCAGTCGGCGCGTGAGTACGCCGAGAGCAAGATGACCGACGACATCGTCGCGCGTCTGGCGACGCAGTACCGCATCGAACCGGCGGAAGTGAAGTCGCTCTGGGAGGGCCGCGAGAGGTTCGCGATCGGCAAACGTTCCGAGCACTTCGCCTACGGCCTCGGCTCCTGGATCCTCGGCGAAGCGGCGCTCATCAAGGGCACGCACGTCGGCAAGGCCGGCGAGAAGGAGAAGAAGGAGCCCGTCGACGAGAACACCGCCCGCGACATCCAGAGGGTCGCGCGCATCTTCCGCGAACAGATGGACAAGCGCGCCTCGGCGCAACAGGGGGCGAACAAGGGCGCCGACCACAAGCTGACGGAAGAGGAGTGGTGGCGGCAGGCGTCGCGCGAAGAAAAGGTCGGCTGGCTGCGTGCGTACTACGCCGAGTTCGGCGGGCAATTGAAGATCAGCTTCGCGAACGTGTCGCCCTGCGTCTCCTGCTTCGGCGAGGGCACGACGCCGGAGGTCACCGGGGACGGGAAGATGGTGCGCACCGAGTGCTTCCTGTGCCAGGGGACGAAGTGGCTGCGCACGTTCAAGGCGTACTGAGCGAGCGAGCCGGGCGTCGTCATCGCCTTCGAAACCGCTGGCGCGGCCGCAGCATGGTGTGGAGGGCCGCCGTCGTAGCAGGTTGCAGCGTCGCGCTCGGTGCGTGCGGCGGTGCGCCCAGGA
>JAEUHQ010000149.1 GCA_016794565.1 Planctomycetota bacterium
CTGCCGCGGGCGCGGGATCGACCAGTGTGAAGATCGGCGCCTGCGCGGTTGCCGTGGCGAGCGTCGAGAGCGAGAGCGCGAGCCAGCACACGGCTCGCGGTGGTACGGACCATCCGGACATGGGGACCTCTGTCAGAGGGAACAGAAGCGACGGCGGGAGGCCGACATCAGAACCCCCGATGGCGCGGAGGCAACCCGGCGCTGGGAATTGACGTGGCGCGACGACTCTCCCGACTGCGCCACGGTGCCGCGACGTCCGCCGGTTCGTTGCTTTCGGCTGCACGAAAGGGCACGAATTGACGCGACACGCTCGGTTTCTACACTCTCCGCGGTCTCACCCAGGAGTCTGCGTCGTCCCCCCGACGCAGGGGTGGCCAATCTTCGCCATGCGGAATCTCGTCTTCGCGATCGGACTGTCGATCGGTGTGTCAGCCATCGGGCAGAGCCAGATCGCGCGCTTCGATTTTCAGAACCAGTTGAGCAGCGTCCAGCCCGCCTTCGCCTACGTCGGCGACGTCGTACTCAGCAAGTCGCATCAGTTCAGCGGGCCTGCATCGGATCGTGCTCTGTCGTTGCCGCTCCAGTGGAACAGCGGCGGCAGCCTGAGTTTCACGGTCTGGCCCGGCTACGGGCAGACGGTGGACTTCGCCCATCTCCGGTGGTTCGTGCTGCCGAACTCGCCGGGAGTGCAGGACTGTGTGCAGGCGGTCAGTGTCTTCGCGAACGGTCTTCAGGTGGCGTTCGTGAACCCCATCCCGCAGAACAGCGTGATCGACGTCGACCTCACCTCGTTCGCGCTGCTGCAGAACACGGTGTTTCCGGTGACGTTCGACTTCGTGTTCGTCGGGAGTCCGACCGGGACGTCGACGCACGAGATCAGCTATTTCGAAGTCACCGGCTCCGCCTGTGACTTCTCGATCCAGTCGGTGACCCCGACTTCGTTGGCGACGGCGACGACGGACTTCTTCCAGATCCTGGGCGACGGCTTCCGTACGCCGCAGGGCGCCTCGCGCGTGGTGCAGGTGAAGTTCGGCAGCACGGTCCTCGTGCCCTACTCGCCGAACTCGTTCGTGGTGGGGTCCTACGAAGTCTTCTCGCAGTGGAAAGTGCGCGTGCGCCCGCCGCAGTGCATCCCGCCGGGTCAGTACACCATCGAGATCCAGACCGATTGCGACGTGAAGTCGGTCCAGGTGACGCTGGTCGACCCGACTGCGCCGGTCATCGCGACTGCATCCACCTACCCGGCGGGAACGACCCAGTGCTTCTCGGTGCACGCCGGCGGCGCCGGGCCGCAGATCATCGTGCTCTTCGCGAGCCCCCTCGATCAGCCGTCGGTCGTGCCGGGTCTGCTGGCACTCGACCTCGCGGACAATTTCTCGCTCTACGGGACGGTGTTTGCGATCGGCGACTGCGTGAACTTCTGCCTCAACGTGCCGCTCGTGAAGATCGACACGTGCCACTTCTTCCAGGCCGCGATCTGGCACAGCACCAACCTTTCGCTGACGAGTCCGCTGCCGACGACCCGGCGCGTGACGACCTGCTGGTACTGACGGCGCGAATCGCCCGGCGGGTGTGTTGAGGAGCGGGCCCCGGGGCAGAGGGTCCGGTGCGGTCGGACGGGCGCGCAAGACGGTCCGTACGGGCCAGTGCTGGCGAGTGCGGGCAACGGGCAAGTGCTAGCAAGACGGCGCGCGGCCCCAGGTTGCAGGCATCGACCGAGGCGATGGCGTGACCCGGCCCTCGGCCGGACCGCGTCGACTCTCGTCGTCCGCGACGCCGCCCGGTGCGCCTTGCACCATGGCACCGCAAGGTGGAGGGGGGCCGTGGTCGATGAGGCAGGGGCGAACGAAGCGGCGAGAGTCCCGAGCGACCATGCACGAGAGCAAACGAACCACGACGCGGCGGCAGAATCGTCACCCCGTCGCGCGGGCATGGTGGATCGCGGCGGCGATCGGGGTCGCGGTCTTGCTCGCGGCGGTTCCCCTTCCGCGGTTCGTGAGTGCGGCAGCGTTCGCCGGACTCGCCCTGGCCGCGGTCGCATGGCCGCGCTCTCGCCCGACGACTCGCGGCGGCGCCATGGATCTCGTCGACGCCACGCCCGTGCCGACGTGGGGTACGGGGCCCGACGGCCGAGTGCAGTTCTGCAATCGCGCGTTCCACGAGTGCACCGGCGGCGCCGCGGACGGCGCTGCCGAGGAATCGTTCGCCGCTGCTCTGCATCCGGAGGAGCGCGACTCCGTTCTCGCGCAGCTCGTCCGGTGCGCTGCGACGCGCAGCGAATGGACGGGCGAGTTCCGCATGTGGCACCGCGAAGGGCGGCACCGGTGGATGTCGGGCACTGCGCGGCCCCACGTCGATCCGACCGGCGCGTTCCTCGGCCTGGTCGGCGGCTGCGTCGACATCGACGAGCGTCGGCGCGCCGCGGCGGCCGAAGCGGAGGCGCACGCGCGTCTGCAGGTGTTCGTCGACCACGCCGCCGCCGCGGTCGCGATGTTCGACAAGGACATGCGCTACCTCGCGTGCAGTCGCCGGTGGTTGTCCGACTACGGTCTCGAGAACGAGACGATCCTCGGTCGCAACCACTACGACGTCTTCCCGGAGATCCCGGACCGGTGGAAGGAGATCCATCGCCGCTGCCTGCAGGGCGCGGTCGAGATGTCGTCGGCCGACCGCTTCGAACGGGCGGACGGCCGGTGCCAGTGGCTGCGCTGGGACGTGCGCCCGTGGCGCGCCGTCGACGGCTCCATCGGCGGCCTGATGATGTTCACCGATGACATCACGGCGGCACTCGAGGCCGCGCGACTGCGCGAGACGACGGCGACCGTGATGGAGGCCATTGCCGCCGATCGTGCACTGCCCGAAGTGCTCGCGATGCTGACGGCCGCGGCAGAGCAGACGTACGGGGACCTGCGCGCTTCGGTTCTTCTCCTTCGCGACGGCAAGTTGTGGCTCGGTGCGGGCCCGTCGTTGCCCCCGGACTACAACGCGGCGATCGAAGGGATCGCCATCGGACCGGCCGTCGGTTCCTGCGGCACGGCCGCCTTCACGGGTCGTCGCGTGATCGTCGCGGACACGTGGGTCGACGCGAAGTGGGACGTGTGCCGCGATCTGGCTCGACGCCACGATCTGCGCGCATGCTGGTCGCAGCCGATCGTCGCCGGAGGAAGTCAGCCCGGCGCCGGGGCGCGAGTACTCGGCACCTTCGCGATGTACTTCCGCACACCTCGTGAGCCGACGCCGCCGCAGATCCGGCTGGTGGAGGATCTGGCGCACCTCGCTGCGGTCGCGATCGAACGCTGTCGCGCCAGCGAGGCATTGCACGCCACGATGCGCGATCTGGTGGCGGCGCGCCGCCAGGCGGAGGCGGCCAGTCTCGCGAAGAGCGAGTTCCTCGCGAACATGAGTCACGAGATCCGGACGCCGATGTCGGCGATCCTCGGCTTCGCGGACATTCTCGCCGACGAGCCTCTGGCCCCGCTGCTGCCGCGTCAGCGGCAGGAAGCGCTCGCCGCGATCCGGCGCAACGGCGACCACCTGATCGCGGTCATCAACGACGTGCTCGACATCTCGAAGATCGAGGCTGGCAAGATGTCCGTCGAACGGATCGCGACGGATGCGCGGCAGGTCGTCGACGACGTCGTGTCGCAGTTGCGCGAGCGCGCCGAAGCGAAGGGACTCGCGGTCCAGGTCGTGCACGCCGACGACGTGCCGCGTTCGTTCCTCGCCGATCCCCTGCGTCTGCGCCAGATCCTCGTCAACCTGCTCGGCAACGCGATCAAGTTCACGGACTCCGGCTCGGTCACCGTCGCGACTGCGCTCGCACCCGGCCCCGACGGGGCGCCGTGGCTGCGCGTGAACGTGATCGACACCGGGATCGGCATGAGCCCCGCCCAGTGCGTGTCCGTGTTCGACGCTTTCACGCAAGCCGACACGTCGACGACGCGGCGATTCGGGGGCACGGGGCTCGGGTTGCGCATCTCGAAGCGCCTCGCCGAGGTCCTGGGCGGTGACATCGCGGTCGAGTCCGAACTCGGCCGGGGCAGCGTGTTCACCCTGCGGGTGCCGGCGCCTCCCGTGCCGGACGGCGAGGCGCTGCCGGCCGCCGCTCCTGCGGCCGTACCCGCGCGCGACGACGCCCGGCCATCGCTCGCCGGGGCGCGGATCCTGCTCGCGGAGGACGGTCGTGACAACCAGCGCCTGCTGACGCTGCTGCTGCGCCGCGCCGGTGCAGACGTCACGATCGCGGAGAACGGGCGCGCTGCGCTGGCGGCGATGTGCGAGGGCTCCGACCCGACCGCTGCCCTGCGCTCTCCGCAGCCCTTCGATCTCGTCCTCATGGACATGCAGATGCCAGAACTCGACGGCTACGCCGCGGCGACGATGCTGCGCGAGAAGGGGTTCTCGGCGCCGGTGATCGCGATCACCGCGCACGCCCTCGCGGGCGATCGCGAGCGCTGCATCGCCGCCGGCTGCGACGACTATCTGCGCAAGCCGGTGGACCGCGTCGCACTGGTCGAGGCCTGTGTGCGCGCCATGGACCGCGGCCGGCAGTCGGGCTCCTGAAGGTCCCGGCACGAGCCGCCGAAAGGGAGGGACTCCCGGTAGTGCGGCAATAGACTGCCGCGCCCGAACCTCGTCCGCACGCAGCCTCGCTGCATGGTCTTCTCCTCCTTCGCCTTCCTCTTCCTGTTCCTGCCGGTCTTCTTCGCCGGCTACTTCGGAGTCGGACGCGGGCAACGGAACCTGTGGCTCCTCGTGTCGAGCCTCGTCTTCTACGGATGGGAGCGGCCCTACTGGGTCCTCATCATGCTGGCGAGCACCCTGTTCGACTACACGATCGCCCGGGTGATGGGCGCGCTCGACGAGGGCCGCGCGCATCGGCGAGCGCTCCTGGTGATGTCGATCGTCGTCAACCTGGGCCTGCTGTGCTGGTTCAAGTACGCGAACTTCTTCGTGCACACGGTCGAGCACGTGACCGGGGCGGTGTTCGGGTGGCAGGACGTCGTCCTCCCCGTCGGCATCTCCTTCTACACGTTCCAGTCGATGAGCTACACGATCGACGTGTACCGCGGCGACGTGCGGCCGACGCGGTCGCTGGTCGACTTCGCGTGCTACGTGACGATGTTCCCCCAGCTCGTCGCCGGACCCATCGTTCGCTACAGCGACGTGCACGCGCAGATCGTCGCACGCGAGCACTCGACGACGATGTTCGGCGCCGGCGCTCTGTCCTTCTGCGCCGGCTTCGCCAAGAAGGTCCTGATCGCCGACACGATGGCGCCGATCGTCGCGGCGGGGCTCGCGCTCCCGGCTCCCGGCCTCGTGGAGTCGTGGACGTCGCTCGTCGCCTATTCGGCCCAGATCTACTTCGACTTCTCCGGCTACTCCGACATGGCGATCGGGCTCGGCCTGATGCTCGGGTTCCGCTTCACGAAGAACTTCGATTCGCCCTACCTGTCGCAGAGCATCACCGAGTCTTGGCGGCGGTGGCACATCAGCCTGTCGACCTGGCTGCGCGACTACCTCTACATCCCGCTCGGCGGCAATCGCCTCGGCAAGGGGCGCACGTACGTGAACCTGTTGACGACGATGGCGCTCGGCGGCCTGTGGCACGGCGCGAACTGGCCGTTCGTTCTGTGGGGCGTCTACCACGGACTGCTGTTGTGCATCGAGCGGTTCGCCGGTCGGCCGTTCTGGTCCGGCTGGCCGCGACCGTTGCGCATCCTGACCACGTGGCTCGTGTTCACGTTCGGCTGGTCGATGTTCATCGCTCGTGACGCCGCCCACCTGTGGGCCTACTGGCGCGGCCTGTTCGGCTTCGCAGGTGCCGGCGAAGCGCTCGTCGTGCACACGAGCGGCGCGGTCACTCTCGGCTCGATCGGGGTCGTCTACGCGATCGTGTGGCTGGCGCCGAACACGCACGCGCTGCTGCGACGCATCCACCCGCTGTTCCTGGCGCTCGTCGCCGTCGGCTTCGCCGCGGCGCTGGCGCATTCGATGGCGGTGAGCCACCTGCCGTTCCTCTACTTTCGTTTCTGAGCCGCTCGCCTGCGAGCGATGGAGGAACGAGCTGTTGCAACGGGCCCCGCGGCGACATCTTCTTGCCTGCGATGGTGCACGCACCGCAGTCGCGCGAGTGGTTCATGGCGATCCCGTCGTGGTCGCCGCGGCAGCGGCGCTGCGCCCAGGGCGCCGGGCTCACGTTCCTCGGTGTGCTCGTGCTCGGCCTCTCGTCCCTGCTCTGGCCCAGGCCGGCGTCGGAGGCTCCGCCGGCACTGCTGCCCCCGACCGCTGCGAGCCTGACATCGGGCGAGTGGCTGCGTTCGTTCGAACGCTACTGCAAGGAATCGGCGGGGGTGACGCGGGGCCTGCGCGCTGTGAACGATCTCGCGATGGCGGCGCTCGGCCTGGCGCCGCCGCCGATGCTGCTCGGCCGGGTCCGCTACGAATCGGAGAACGGCGAACCGCTCGACGGCAGCGGCATGGTCGCGGCGATCCAGCGCGGCTTCTTCATCGAACCGCCGTGGCCGGAGCCGCGGACCCGGCCGATGGTCGCGCCGAACCAGTTCTTCTACCTCGCGTACAGCGACCACGAGCGGCTGCGCCGGCCGTGGTTCGACGAGCGGGGGCGAGTCGCGGTGAAGTTGAACCGCTTCGCGATCCGCGATCGCGAAGACCTGACCGAGAAGAAGCAGCC
>JAEUHQ010000160.1 GCA_016794565.1 Planctomycetota bacterium
CTCGCGACCCCGCCGCTCGACTCCGCGACGACCAACGAGCTCGCGTTCGACTGGCCCGGCAATGCGCCGACGCCGAAGGTCCCGGCGGACCACTTCGCGACCGTCGCGGAGACGACACTCACTCTCCCTGCGGGCCGCGACCGCCTCGCGACGACGAGCGACGACGGGATCCGCGTCTTCCTCGACGGCGAGAAATCCCTCGAAGACTGGACGTGGCACGCGCCGAAGGAGCTCGACGTCGAGCGCACGCTCTCGGCCGGCCGGCACACGATCCGCGTCGAGCACTTCGAACTCGACGGCCACGCGGCGCTGCACTGCGCGATCGAGCCCGTGACTCCCGCGCCGGCGGCGCGCTGATCAGTTCTTCTTCGCGGTGCGGCGGATGGTGACGTCACCGTTGTGCGTCACGATCCCGAGCTTGCCGGCTCCGTCGCCGAGCCGGCACGAGAAGGTCGAACCATCGCGGCGGACGTCGAGTGCGTCGGCCGGCCAGGCGAGGCGGCCGTTGTGCGTCGACGCATCGACCGTGGTGTGCACATCGGGCCCGACTTCGACGGTGATCGCGCCGTTCTGCGACTCGACGTTGCCGCCGAGAGCACCGTCGCCGTCGCGGCGTATCGTGACGTTGCCGTTGTGCGTCGTGGCGTCGACGCGGTGTGTGCGTGACAGCACCGAGATGCCGCCGTTGTGCGTCTCGAGCTGCATGTCGCCGTCGACCCCGCGCACGTCGAGCGAACCGTTGTGCGAACCGAGTCGCGCCGCGACCGCGGGCGGGACCACGAGGGCGAACTCGAAGCTCGGGATCATGCCGCCGAGCGGTTCGGGCGAGACGCCGCGCACGACGAGGCGGCCGTCGACGACCTCGTGCGTCACCGACATCCGTGCGAGCGCCGCCGCGGCCTCTTCGTCGGTGAACGCCCGGATCCGTACGTCGGCGCGCAGCGCGACCATCGTGCACGCGGGATCGCCGACGATCCGGATGCCGCCGTTCCGGGACTCGCAGTCGATCGTGCGCAGCCCCGCCGCCGACACCTCGACGTCGACGACCTTCTTCGCCTCGCACGTCGGGAGGGAGCAGCTCGCGGCGAAGGCGAGGGTCGCGATGGCAAGGACGGATCGGATCATGGCGGCAGCTGGCGTCGGTAGGTGATCGCGAGCACGGGCGGCGAAGTGCCTTCGCTCGACTCGACCCACTTGATGCTCGACACCGAAGTGCCGGCGCCTTCGGCCGCGTTCGAAGCCTTCAGCATCCACCCGAAGTTGCTCGACGGCGTGGTCACCCACGCCTGGACGCCGCTGACGAGCGACGACGACGTGAAGAGCGGCCACGGACTAGTGGGCGGGTTGCTGATCGTGATGCTGCCGGCCAGCACGTCGAAGTTCGCTCCCATCGTCGCGAACGTCGCGCTCGCGCCGGCGGACTCACCGACGCCGGCCGAGGCGTCCCCCGTGCCTTGCGCCCACGAAGTCGTGACGCGCCGGATCTCGAAGGTCTGCGTGCCCGTCAGCTGCGGTCCAGGTCCGCTGCTCGATCCGCCCGTTCCCGACGGGCTCGCGTCGGTGAGGCGCAGCGCGGCCGTGAGCACGGTTGCCGTCGTCGGGATCGCGGACACGTCGAACTGGATCAGCGAACGTCGGAACCCGTTGATGTACGTCTTGCCGATGACGAGCCGGCTGTTCGCACCGTTCGCGTTCCCGGTGTTGTTGGAGTAGATCGTCGTGTCCTGGGTGGGCGTGACGTTCAGACTCTCGCTCGCGGCGACCGACGTGAAGGTCCGCGTCGTCGTGCCCGCGCCACCCGGTCCGCTGACGGTCAGTCGCACGGTGAACGTCGTCACCGACGTCGTCGAGAACGAGTGCGTCGGGTTCTGCAGCGTCGAGTCGACGATGCCGTCGTTCTCGAAGTCCCAGGCCCACGAGGTGATCGTGCCGGTCGACGTGTCCGTGAACGTCACGGGAGTCGTGGTGTAGGCGGAATTCGCGCTCTGATTGAAGCTCGCGTTCACGTTGCCGCCGGCGACCACGCAGTTGGAGAACGTGAACGTGTCGGTGCCGCCGGGGCCCGATGCCGTGAGGCGCACGTCGAAGGTGCCGGCGACCGTGTAGGTGAAGCTCGGGTTCTGCTGCGTCGAGTCGACGACGTTGTCCTCGTCGAAGTCCCACTGCCAGCTGGTCGGGCTTCCGACCGTCGTGTCGGTGAACTGCACGGCGAACGGCACCGTGCCGCTGCCCGGTGTGCGCGTGAAGCTGGCGTCGGTCGGCGCCACCACCGTGATGAACGCCGCCTTGGTCGCGGTGCGCGCTCCGACTTCGTTCGTCGCGACGAGGCGCACGGTGTAAGTGCCCGGAGTCGAATAGACGAACGTCGGGTTCTGCTGCGTCGAATCGACGTTGCCGTCGTTGTCGAAGTCCCACTGCCACGACGTCGGCTGCTCGGTCGACAGGTCCGTGAACGCCACCGAGAGTGGTGCTGCGCCGATGGTCGGCGTCGCCGAGAAGTCGGGCGTGATCGGCCCGATCGCGCGCACGAGAGAGGTGCGTGTCACCGTGCCCTCGGTCGTGCCGTTGCTCGCGACGAGGCGCACCGAGTAGGTGCCGGGCTGGAACGTGAAGGACGGGTTCTGCTGCGTGGAGTCGACGTTGCCGTCGTTGTCGAAGTCCCACTGCCACGACGTCGGGAAGCCGGTCGACGTGTCCGTGAACTGCACCTTCAGCGGCGCGATGCCGACGACCGGCGTCGCATCGAACGTCGCGATCACGCCCGACGTCTCGTCGAGGAAGGCGACGATCAAGTTCGTGGTGTCGGACGTGCCGAGGTTCGTCGCGGCGGTCGTGTACGCAGCGAAGCCGGTGCCGAAGTCCGCGCTGCCGGTGAACGCGCCCACGACCGGTGCCGTCGAGGCGCCGTCGCTCGCAGCACCTTCGGCGGTGGTGATGCTGATGCGGAACGGCAGCACACGGCCCGCCGCGACCTGCGCCGTCTCGACCAGGAAGACGTCCGCCGCACCGTTCGTGTCCGGGCGCCTCGCCTCGAATACCTCGATGTTCGATGCCTCCGACTGGAACGCGACGATCGCGCCGTCCGCCGTGATGGCCGGCGCACGCGCCGCGCCGTTGCCGATGCTCGTCCCGGTCGCCGCCAGCAGCTGGTTCAGCAGCGTGGTCGTGCCGGCGTCGCTGTCGAACAGGAACACGTTCGTCGCGGCGGTGGTCGCCGCCATGTCGGTCTTCTGCGACTCGAAGGCGACGCGGATTCGCGTGCCGGTCGAGTGCACGCTCGCGGCGCCGCACGCGCCGCCGCTTCCCTGCGTGCCGCTTGCGGTGACGCTCGCGCGGGTCTTCACGAACGGGGAGGTCGAGCCGGTGACGTAGAACACGTCGCGCACGCCGTTCGTGTCGCCGACGATCAGGTTGGTCGCGTCGGACTCGAACGCGATTGCGTCGCCGCTCGCCGCGACGTTGGGCGCCTCCGACGCCCCGTTCGCGCCCGCCGTGGCACCGCTCGTCGCGTGGCTCACGAGCAGTGTGCTCGTGCCCGCGCCGCCGGCCCCCACGTTGCGGACGAAGACGTCGGACGAACCCGCGCCGTTGCCGTCCGAGAATCCGACGATCAGGTTGGTCGCCGTCGAACGGAACGCGATCACTTCGCCGTTCGCACCGCCGATCGACGGCTGATCCGACGCGCCGTTGGCCGGTGTCGTCGCTGCGTTGCGGGCGCTGCACAGGATGTTCGCGGTGTTCAGTGCCTCGAGGTCCAGCGATCCGTCCGCGGCGGCGCGCAGTTCGACCGCGGCGCGGAACACGTCGGCGACGCCGTTCGTGTCGCCGCCGACGAGGTTGCTCGCCGTGGACGTGAATGCCACGAACAGGGTGCCGATCGCTGCGGCGGTCGGGTTGTTCGGGTCGAACGAACCGTTCGCGACGAACCTCACGCGCGGCGCCGTCGAGGCTCCGTTCGCGGCGTTGTTCGTGCCCGAGGCGCGGCTGACGAGGGTGACGTCGAGTACCGCCGCGGCGGTCGTGTCGACTTCCGAGCCGGCGACACCGGGGGTCGCAGTGGCGCGCCAGTCGGTGATCTGGCGCAGGAACGCGGCGGATCCGCCGGGCACGGTGCGCGGGATGCCGTCCCGGTCGGTCGACTCGACGACGCCGTCGTGGTCGTCGTCGGCGATGCCGTTGCGTCCGCCGACCTGCGGCAGCACGCCGGAGTCGAGCGCCCACAGCACGCGGCGGTCCGTGACGAAGTGCTCGGTCTCGTCGGCGGGGACATTGCGCGCCATCTGGGCGAGCTGTGCGACGGTCTTCGGCCGGATGTCGAACGAGCTGGCCGGCGCCTGCCATCCCTCGACCGGGAACGTGCTGCTCGTGACGTGGCAGGGCGCGCAAACCGCGGGCTGGTTGTTGGGGAAGGACGCGCCCGGCGGCGGGCCCGCATGGGGTTCGCCGAAGCCGGTCGCCGACGAGACGAACGCGAGCGTGTCCGCGGCCTGCATGCTGTGGCACGTCTTGCAGCGCGGGTGACGGAACTTGCCCGCGAGCGACTGGCTGAACGCGCGCCGCTCGACGTCCTGCGCCGAGACCAGCGCGACGAACACGTCGCTCGCGCCGTTCGAATCGCTGGTCGTGTCGCGCGACAGCGGCGTGCCGTTCCCGTCCGCGTTGTCCGATGCTGCAGCGGTCGTGAACGCGAGCAGCACGACGTCGCGCGCTGCCACGCTGCCGATGGCCGGCACCACGGCGCCGGCGATGGCCGGGTCGGCCACCGCTGCGGTCAGCGCGACGCCGAGATCGAGGCCGGTCGCGAGGTTCTGCTGCGCGTTGGCGTTCGCGGCGCCGTTCCCACCCTTGTTCCGCGGGTCGTTGCCGAGGCCCGAAGAGCAGGCTGCGATCCAGGCGCCGAACGCGAGGAGGCAGAGCGAAGTGAGCGAACGTGGCTTCATGGCAGCTGGACTCCGCGGCCAGCGTAGCGATCCGGCGACCCCGATCGACGGCGAGGGGAGAAGGTGCGTGATCTGCCTTCTGCGGGACCCGAGCGTGGCGTCCCCCCGCTCGGGTCGGGATACTCGGCTCCCCGCGGGGCCGTCCCGGCTCCTGGCTCGACGCATGAAGACGACGACGTGGTTGGCGTTCGGTTGCGCGTTCGCGGTCCTGTTGCCCGCGTGCAAGGCTCTCGTCCGCGAGCTCGTGCCCCACATCGAGCGTTGGGGCAACGGCCTCACGAAGCGGGAGGGCCGCCTCGAAGGCGATGCGCAGACGGGCGAATGGACCTTCTACTTCGAGTCCGGGCAGCGCCGCGCGCACGGCCGCTACGAGAAGGACCGCCAGGTCGGCCCGTGGACCTACTGGTTCGAGAACGGGGGCGTCGAGTGGAACGGCGCGTACGACGCGGAGGGCAAGCGCACCGGCGAGTGGACGTTCTTCCACGCCGACGCGACCGAACGCGCGCGTGGTCGCTACGTCGCCGACTTCGAGGAAGGGCCGTGGGAGTTCTTCCACGCCGACGGATCGCTCGAGCGTGCGGGCCAGTACGACGCGGGCAGGATGTCGGGCCCGTGGACCTACCGCTACCCGGGCGGCAAGACGAAAGCCGAGGGCATGTGCCACCGCGGCCAGCGCACAGGCATGTGGAAGGTCGCCGACGAGACGGGCAAGGAAGGCGTGCAGGACTACGGGCTTCGCGCGGGCGTCGAGATCGCGTTCGAGACGTGGCCGTCGGGCAAGCCGCGGCGCGCGGGCATCCTGCAGAACGGCGCGGCGGTCGGTCGCTGGACCAGCTGGTACGAGAACGGCGCGCAGCGCTTCTGCTGCACGATGGCGAACGGCAAGGCGACCGGCGTCTTCGAACTGCGCGACGCCGGCGGTGCCGTGGTCGCGGCGGGCCGGCTCGAGGACGGCAAGATCGTGGACGGCACGCTGCCGGCCGGTGTGTTGCCGACGCTGGCGGCCGACGTCGCGGCGTGGTGCGCCGACGCCGCCGTTGCCGCGCTCGCGCCGGACCAGCGGCTGGCGCTCTTCGCGAACGAGATGAGCGGCGCGGTCCCGGCCTCGGCGCGGCAGCCGAGAGCGCCCGCGATCGAGCAGACACCCGCGGTCGCGGCGGTCGTGAAGGCGATCGAGACGACGCCCGAACGCATCGCGGCGCCGATGCAGCCCGCGTTCACCGTCTCCCAGGAGAAGGACACGGAGTCGATCGTGCTCAACTACCTCGAAGGACAGGCGCCGGGCCGGCCGTCGCTGAAGAAGTACCCGACCGAGTCGTCGCGGGCGCCGAAGAGCGGTTCGGGCTCCGGGCCGCGCCAGCTCACCGAACTCGAGGGCAAGGAGTTCCCGATCGGCATGCTGAAGAGCGTCGACGGCGGTGAGGTCGACGTGCGGCAGTACCGCGGCAAGAAGAAGGTGCTGTTCGTCGTGCTGCGCGGGTTCCTCGGCGAGGTCTGCATCTACTGCGTCGCGCAGACCGAGGCGCTCGCCCGCTGCCGCGCGGAGCTGGAAGAACTCGGCATCGAGGTGCTCGTGCTCTATCCCGGTCCGCGCGAGAACGAGCAGTCGTTCGCGAAGGCGTACGAGCTGACGTTCGGCAAGGGAGCACCGCCCTACCGCGTCTTCTACGACCCCGACCTCGAGATCGTGACGGCGCTCGGCATCGCCGGTGACCTCGCGTATCCGACGACGATCATCGTCGACGAGAACGGCGTCGTGCAGTACGCGTACGTCGGCAAGGACCGCGCGGATCGGCCCGCTGCGAAGGCGCTGATCAAGAAGATCAAGGAACTGAAGAAGTGAGCCGGACGAACCCCGAGCCCGACGACCGTCCGCCGATCGATCGCACGGTTCCGTACCAGCCGGACGCGGCTCCCAGCGGTCCGCCGTTGCCGTCCGATGCGCCGACCATCCCGGGCATCACGCTGAGCCACGAGATCGCGCGCGGCGGCATGGGCGTCGTCTACAGCGGGCGTCAGGACTTCCTCGACCGCCGCGTCGCCGTGAAGCTGCTCTCGCGCGACCTCATCGGCGAGAAGTTCGCGCAGCGCTTCCGCCGCGAAGCGAAGATCCTCGCTGGCATCAAGCATCCGAACATCGTCGCGTGCCACTCCGCGGGCACGACGGACGACGGCCAGTCGTACCTCGTGATGGAGTTCATCGACGGGCCGAACCTGAAGGCGTGGATCTGCGAACACGGCGCGGTCCCCATCGCCGCCGCGCTGCGGCTCACGAAGTCCGTCGGGCTCGCCCTCGGCCACGCGCACCAGCTCGAGGTCATCCACCGCGACGTGAAGCCGGAGAACATCCTGCTCGAGACCCTCACGTCGACGGCGCTCGACGTGTCGTTCCCGTACGTGCCGAAGCTCGTCGATCTCGGCCTCGCGCGCATGACGTCGGAGACGGTCGGGCTCGGCCTCACGTCGCCCGGCGCGGTGATGGGCACGCCGACCACGATGTCGCCCGAGCAGTTCGACGATCCCGACTCCGTCGATTTCCGCACCGACATCTACGGCCTCGGCTGCGTGCTGTACGAGATGCTCGTCGGCCAGGCCGCGTTCCGCGGGAAGAAGATGACGGAGATCGTCGCGCGGAAGCGGCAGCCGATCGGTCCCAATCCGTGCGACGACAACGCGTCGGTCCCGGCCGCGGTCGGAGACCTGGTCTGCTGCATGCTCGCTGCCGACCGCGAGCAGCGGCCGAAGAGCTACAAGGACCTCGACGAGCGCATCGACGCGTTGCTGCAGAAGCTGCCGAAGCTCGCACCGCCGACGCTGCGGCCGCCGACCGGCGTCACCAGGGTGAGCGGCTCCGGCGCGCCGCCGTCGTCTCCGTCACCGTCACCGGGCGACAAGGGCCCGAGCGGCCCGGGGCTCCTGCGCACGGCGGAAATCGACTTCCTGCAGGAAGGCCTCGGGGCCGCGCCCCGCACCGCCTTCCGCGAGCCGACCCCGTCGGGCGCACCCGCAGGTGTTCCCGTGCCGACGCCGACCGCCGCGGTGTCTTCGAATGCGCTGCCGCAGGCGTTCGAGGCGCCGCCGGCGCGCGGCAGAAGCAGAATCGCGATGGCGGGCGTCGCCGTCCTCGCGATCGCCGGCGCGGCGTGGTTGACGTTCCGCGGCGGCGAGGGCACGGACACGACGCCGCCCGGCAAGAACACACCGCCCACGGTCGCGATCAGCGGGCCGGACCAGGCCGGCCTCGGCGTGCCAGGCGTGCAGCTGCACGCGGACGCGAAGGACCCGGACGGCGATCGCCTGACCTACGAGTGGGACGGTCCGAACGAGGTGTCGTGGCAGAACGAGACGAAGAACGCCGTCACCGCGGTGCTGATGGACGGCCTGCCGGGTGAACAGTTCACGCTGCAGTGCACGGTGAGCGACGGCAAGAACCGCGCGGTCGTGACGACGAAGACGCTGACGGTCGCCGAAGCCGATTTCCCGACGCGCCAGTTCCTGCTCGGCTGCACGCAGGGTGATTCGAAGTGGGCCTTCGATCCGCCCGAGCAGGGCGTGCCGGCGTGGACGTGGATCGACGACAAGCCGCTCGGCCGGCTGTCGTGCCGCTCGCTCGGTGCGCTGCGCACGATGACGACGACGATGCCCGGCGAGACGTTCTGGCGGATCGAGGGCAAACTCGGCTCGCGCGTCGACGACCGCGACCCCGACACCTACGGCGAGACGATCGTGCGGGTCGAGTTCGGCGAAACCGGCTACTCGCTGCACTGCAGGCGGAGCGGCGACGACGGCGACGCGTGGTCGATCGAACTGCGCCGTGCGCGGCTCGTCGGCGGCCAGTGGCTCGCCGACCCGCTGACCGACGGCGCCCGCGTCGTTGCGTGGCGCGAAGCGGACGACGCAAAGGAGGATCCTTGGGGTTCGCTGTCGTTGACGCGCCGCCGCGACAAGCTGGCGATCCGCTTCGGCCGCTTCGAGGAGAACAAGGCGGACGAGATGGTGGTCGCGGTTCCGCAGGGAATCGGCGTCGTGAAGATCGCGCTCGCCGTGAACGGCGGCGCCGGCGAGTTCCGCCGCTTCACGTTGTGGTGACTCGATGCCCGGGTTGGATCACAGTCGCCAGACGACTCCGATCGAGATCCAGATCGGGTCGGCGTCGAAGTCGAGGTCGTTGACGAACCAGCGCCGCAGCGTCTTGTCGACGATCGACGACCCGTTCAGGCTGAACGACACGACCGTGCGTTCGTCGACGAGGTATTCCACCGTCGCGGTGCCGCGCAGGTCCGCGAGCCCGCTCTCGCCAAGGCCGTACATCCAGGCCGCCTGTGCCTCGCTGACGTAGCCGAGCGAGCCGTCGAGGTTCAGCGAGAAGCCGCCGCCGAGGTCGAAGTCCTCCGCGAGCCCGGCGCGCAGGTAGCTGCCGCGCACCTCGTCGAAGTCGTAGTGCGCCATCAAGTACTGGTCGGCTTCGAGGAAGTGCGTCGCCGCGCGCAGGAACACCTCGGTCGTGCCGCCGCGCTCGCCGAGGGGGAATTCGAGGCCGTTCGGCAGGTTGTAGCTGTGCACGCCCGCTTCGAGATCGAAGATGCCGACGGTGCGCGAGTAGGCGCCGACGAACTCGATCTGCGTGAAGCGCCCGGCGTGACCGTCGGGGAACCACGCCGCACCGGTGTTGTTGCGCAGGTCCATGTTCGCGTCCACCTGCAACCGCATGCCGCCGCCATCGGCGGTGGGCGACGTGATTCGCAGCTCGGGCTGCAGCACCGGCTGGTTCACGAGGGTCTGGCCGCGGTGCACGAACTTCGACGCGAGCGTCGTCCCGAAGTCGACGTCGACGTGGCGGTCCTTCGGCAGGATGCAGCTTCCCAGCAGGCTCGAGAGGCAGAGGATGCCGAGGCAACGGCGCATGCGGACGCTCCGGGCGGTAGAGGGCGAAGGGTGGCTTGGCGAGTGTCCGAGCGGTTCCCGGGCATTGCAACACGGGATTGCCGCGCTTCGTCGGGGTCGTCAGAATTCCGCGCGCGAGGCCCCTGCATCGAATGCGCAAGCAACCGCTCTTCGTGTTCGGCCTCGTTCCCGTCCTCGTCCACGCTGCGTGCGCGGCGCCGAAGTTCGCGGTCGACGCGGGCTACACGCAGATGAAGGTCGCCGGCACCGTCGCCCTGGCGAACAGCGTCGGAAGCCTGAACGGCGCGGTCGAGCAGGGCATCGACTCGGCGTTCGGCCTCGGCGACCAGCGCGGCTCGCCGTTCCTGCGAGTCGACGCCGAGTTCGGCGGCCCGGGGCTCTTCGCGTCGGGGTTCTCGTTCGCGGAGCACGGCCGCGGCGTGCTCGCGGCGAACTTCGGCGGCATCGCTTCGGCAACGCCCGTGAACTCCGAGTTCGAGCTGCTGGCGACGAAGGTCGGCGGCGTGTGGTCCTTCGATCTCGGTCCCGCGTCGATCGCGCCGGGCATCGCGCTCGACGTGTTCGACTTCGATTTCCGCGCGAGTGATTCGATCGGCAACGCCGAGATCATCGACGAGCTCGTCGCGGTCCCCGTGCTGATGCTGCGTGGCGAGGGCGGTCTCGGCCCGGTGCGGCTGCGCGGCGAGATCGGCTACATCGAGGGCCCGGGCTCCGGGGGTTCCACGAATCGCTTCGTCGATGCCGAGGCCGCACTGGCGTGGTCGCCGAGCGCGAACTGGCACCTGCTCGCGGGATACCGGCACATCGGCGTCGATGCCACCGGCGACACGGACACGCAGACCTTCGCGATCGACATCGAGCTGCGCGGGTGGTTCGTCGGCGGCGGAATCGCGTTCTGAGCGGACCGTCCGCGCCGCACGCGCTCCGCACTGGACCTCTCGTGCGCCTCTCCCGTTCTGAGCCGTTCCGCGCCGAGACTGGCGCGTCTGCCGGTTCCGGGTAATCCTTCTCCACCATGAAGACGCTGTCGTCGCTCTCGCTCGTGTTCGCGCTCGGCGTGTTGACGTCGTGCGCGGAGATGCAGTACCGCGCCGACGTCGGTGCGATGTTCCCCGTGATCAAGGGGCAGATCGCGCTGCAGAACGCGGCCGGCACGCTGGCACTGGGCGACAACCAGAACGATTTCGAGTCCAGTCTCGGACTCGGCGACACCGAGGTCTCGCCGTACGTTCACCTGCAGGCCGACAAGGAGAAGCACCGCTTCCGCGTGCACGGGTTCCTCTCGAACACCGAAGGCGCGGGCACGCTTGCCGGCGCCTTCGGCGACATCCCGGCCGGCTCGGTCGTCTCGACGTCGACGGACTTCTACGCGATCCAGGCGACCTACGCGTTCCAGGTCTACCGCGACGACCACTGGCGCCTCGCGTTCGGCGGGACCCTCGGCGCCTACGGTCTCGATGTCGCCGCGCGCTCGACGAGCGGCCGCGAGTCGGTCGAAACGAGCCTGCTGATCCCGATGCCGTACGTCGAAGGCGAGGCGTTCGTCGGGCCGGTGATCCTCGGCGGCGACGCGGCGATCATGGCGGGCGACTTCGGCGACGGCGACGGTCGCTACGGCGACGTCGAGGCGTACGTCAAGGTGCGGCCGCAGGCCGACTTCGAGCTCATGGCGGGATACCGCTTCGTGCTGCTGGACGCCGCGGGCGTCGCGACGTCGCGCGACTTCGACGCCGACCTCGAAGTGCGCGGCTTCTTCTTCGGCGGCGGCATCCGCTTCTGATCGCGCGGCCGGCCCGGTCGCGGCGCCGCGGTCACTTGGTGCGCATCGAGCGGCCGAGGCGTTCTCGGCACGAGTCGCTCTGCACGAACGCGGCGAACTGCGCCGCGTCACCGTTCGGCACGCCAGCCGACACGAAGTGCACGGGCATCGCGAACGGGTAGGCCCCGGCCGCCGCGGCGTCGAAGCTCGGCGGGATCCAGTCGACGGGCACGAGCTTGAGACCCGGTTCGATCTCCACGTCGGTGATGCGCACGATGCCGATGGCGCCCGGGTTCTGCAGGGTCTGGTCGGCGACGTGCCGGTCGGTGCCCACGCGCGTCGCGCTCGCGGCGAAGTCGTCGCCGGGGATCATCGCGCGAGCCGCGCGCTCGGCGAGCTTCGCGTCGGCGGGCACGACGGGCACGATGCGGCCGCCGGGCAACCCGAGCCGGGCCCACTCGGTGACCTGGCCCGTGAAGACCTGCCGCACCTGCTGCGGCGTCAGCGACCGCAGCGGCGAATCCGGCGCGACGGCGAGTGCGTAGATCTCGAGACCGACGCGAGTCTGCCGGAGACCGGCCTGCTGTTCGCGCATCGACAGCTGCCCGCCGATCACGCCGAAGTCGACCTGGCCGGCGAGCAGCGAGTCCACGACGTCGCGGTCGGTGAACCCGGTGAACGAGCCGCGCAGGCTCGGGCACTCCGCGAGGAGGGCCGTCTCGATCTTGGTGTCGAACGCCTGGGCGACGTTCTGGCCGATGCCGATCACCACGCGCCGTTCGGTCGGCTGCGCAACTCGGACCATCGCCTCGGCGAGCGGGGCGGCGTTCGCCTGCCGCGTCGGACCCGCGGCGACCACCAGCATGGGAGCCTCGTCCCTCGCGAACGACGGCGTCGTCCGCGGGATCTGCCGCGCCACGTCGGCGGGATCCGGGTCGGCGCCCATCGTGCAACCGACCAGAAGCAACAGCGGTGCGCACCGACCGCCAACCGGTCGCGATGTCGAGTTCTTCCTCACGCTCCCTCCTCCGTGTCGAAACATCGGACACTCAGGACGAGACGGGCTCGAGGGGGTGGGAGAGGGCGGGACGGCGGGCACGGTGCGACGGCGGGTTGGCGAGGGTGACAAAACCTGCCCACCGACTCAAGGAGATTGCCTGAGGCGCTGCTGCACCGGGTCCGAGGCGCTCCGGCACGAGATGCGGGCGGCGAGGGGACGCCTCTTGGGCCAATTTGGCCCGATTGACCGGCCATGATTGGCCGCTACATCTGCCAGGAATGTTGCGCGCCCCGCTACCCGATCTCGACCGCGACGCCGGCGTCTCGCTGGCGGCGCAGATCGCTGCGCACTACGCGGAGGCGATCCGGGGTGGGCAGATGCGTCCGGGCGATCGCCTGCCGCCGATCCGGGACGTCGCGCGGGCTTGCGACGTGACCCGCACGACCGTGCAGCAGGCCTACCGCGAGCTGGCGACGCGCGGTCTCGTCGAGGGCACGGTGGGCCGCGGCACGAGCGTCGTCGGGCAGGGCAAGCACGCGACGCGGCGCGGCGGCAAGGCGAAGGCTGCCTCGACGGAGACGCCCGGCGCGGCGTCGCGCACCCTGAGTTCGTACGCCGAGGCCGCGCTGCGGCGCTCGCAGGAGATGCCGGGTCCGCCGCGCCTCGACGAAGGGCGCGAGCTCGTCGCGAACTTCGCCGAGCTGGCGCCGGACGGCGAACGCTTCCCCGTCGACGAATGGCGCGCGGCGATGGACGCGGTCCTGAAGGAGCGCGGCTCCGAACTGCTCGGCTACGGCAACGCGACGAACGGACTTCCCGAACTGCGCACGATGCTCGCCGAGCGCATGCGCGACATCGATCCTCGCGCGACCGCAGACGACGTGCTGGTGACCGCCGGAGCGCAGCAGGCGCTGGACCTCGTGCTGCGCACGTTCTGCGCGCCGGGCGACGCGGTGATCGTCACGTCGCCTTCGTACCACCAGATGCACGGTCTGCTGCGCGCGCACGGTCTGCAGGTGCTGCAGGTCCCGTTCGGCGCCGACGGGCTCGACGGCGAGAAGCTCGCGAACGCGCTGCGGCGCGACAACGTGCGGCTCCTCTACCTGATGCCGACGTTCCACAACCCGACGGGCCGCTCGCTCGACCTCGCGCAGCGCCGCGCGCTGGTCGAGACCGTGCGGGACACCTCGGTGCCGATCGTCGAGGACGAATACCAGCACTCGCTGCGCTTCCGCGGGAAGGCGCTGCCGACGCTGCGTTCGCTCGATCCGCGCGGCCTGACCGTGACCGTTGCGACGGTGAGCAAGGAGCTTTTCCCCGCGCTGCGCATCGGCTGGCTGCACGCCGCGCCCGATCTACTGCGGCCGATGGCGGCCGTGAAGCGCTTCATGGACCTCGAGACGAGCCCGCTGCTGCAGGCCGCGTTGGTCGAGTTCGTGCGCCGCGGCGGCCTCGATCGGCACCTCGACGCGCTGCGGGACGAGCTGCATCGCCGCCACGACGCACTGCAGCGCGCGGTGCGCGAGCACCTGCCCGAAGAGTGCACGGTCACGGCGCCCGACGGCGGCTTCGTCGCGTGGCTCGAGCTGCCGGGCGCGGGCCAGGGCGATCGCCTCGCCGAGCTCGCCCGCGAACGGGGCGTTCGCGTCGTGCCGGGCCGCGTCTTCGACCTCAACGCGCGCCCGTCGCGCGGCGTCCGCCTCTCGCTGACGCGCGCCGACCACCGTCGGATCGACGCCGGCCTCCGCATTCTCGGCCAGTGCGCACGCGAGATCGTCCGCGCGCCCGCACCGGCGATCCCCTTCGTCTGAACCCACCCGCAAGTCCTCCCATGAGCAAGAAGCACCCCCTCGACAAGATCCCCGGCTTCACCGCCGAAGAACGCGTGAGCAAGATCGGTTTCTGTGAGCAGCTGAAAGGCGGCGTGATCATGGACGTGATCGACGCCGAGCAGGCGCGCATCGCCGAGGAAGCCGGCGCGTGTGCGGTGATGGCGCTCGAGCGCGTTCCCGCCGACATCCGGAAGCACGGCGGCGTCGCGCGTGCGAGCGACCCCGGCATGATCGAGGCGATCCAGAAGGCGGTGAGCATCCCCGTGATGGCGAAGGTGCGCATCGGCCACTTCGTCGAGGCGCAGATCCTCGAGGCGATGGAGGTCGACTGCATCGACGAGAGCGAAGTGCTGACGCCCGCGGACGAGCAGTTCCACGTCGACAAGCGCGTGTTCAAGACGCCGTTCGTCTGCGGCTGCCGTGATCTGGGCGAGGCGCTGCGTCGCATCCACGAAGGCGCCGCGATGATCCGCACGAAGGGCGAGGCGGGCACGGGCAACGTCGTCGAGGCCGTGCGCCACATGCGCGCACTGATGTCGCAGATCCGCGAGCTGCGCAGCATGGAGGAGAAGCAGCTGGAGAAGAAGGCGAGCGAGCTGCGTGTGCCGTTCGACCTCGTCGCATGGGTCGCCGAGAACGGCCGCCTGCCGGTGCCGAACTTCTCGGCCGGCGGCGTCGCGACTCCCGCGGACGCGGCGCTGATGATGCAGCTCGGCGCCGAAGCGGTGTTCGTCGGTTCCGGCATCTTCAAGTCCGGCAACCCGCAGCAGCGCGCGAAGGCGATCGTTCGCGCGGTGACGCACTTCGAGGAGCCGAAGGTGCTCGTCGAGGTGAGCAAGGGCCTCGGCGAACCCATGGTCGGCATCGACATCAACACGATGCCCGCGAACGAACGCCTCGCCGGCCGCGGCATCTGACATGGAGGACGCGCCTCTCGTCGGCGTGCTCGCGCTGCAGGGCGACTTCGCGGAGCACGAGGCGGCGCTCGCCGCAGCCGGGGTCCGCACGCGTCGCATCCGCGCCGCGGCCGATCTCGGCGGGCTCGACGGCATCGTGCTCCCGGGCGGCGAGAGCACGACGATGCTCAAGCTGCTCGACGTCGAAGAACTCTGGCGGCCGCTCGGCGACGCGCTGCGCAGCGGCGTTCCCGTGTTCGCGACGTGCGCGGGGATGATCCTGATCGCCGACCGCGTCGAGAACCCGAACCAGCGCAGCTACGGCCTCCTGCCGATCACCGTCGTCCGCAACGGCTACGGACGCCAGTACCACAGCGGTACGTTCGCGCTCGTGTCGACGGCGCTGCCTGCCGGCACGACGGGGACCTTCATCCGCGCCCCGCGCATCACGAGCGTCGGCGCCGGCTGCGAAGTGCTCGCGCGCCGCGGCGACGACCCGGTGCTCGTGCGGCGCGGGCCCGTGCTCGCCGCCTGCTTCCACCCCGAACTCGCGACCGGCCTGCATCCGGTGGTCGCGATGTTCGTCGAGGCGGTTCGTGCGTACGTGCGGCGGTCCGCCGCGGCGAGGGCCTGAGATGGACGACTACGTGTACGCGATCGAGCCTCGACTCGCGGTTGGCGAGTTCGTCGACGTGCTCCGTCGTTCGACACTCGCGGAACGACGGCCCGTCGACGACCGTCCTCGCATGCAGGGCATGATCGACCATGCGTCGATCGTCGCGACGGCGCGGACGAAGGATGGGCTGCTGGTCGGCGTCTCGCGCGCCGTCAGCGACTTCCACTACTGCACGTATCTCTCCGATCTCGCGGTGGACGAGGCGCACCAGGGGCACGGCATCGGTCGCGAACTGATCCGGCGCACACACGACGCCGGCGGTCGGCACACGTCGCTGATCCTGATCGCGGCGCCGAAGGCGAAGAGCTACTACCCGCACATCGGGATGCAGCCGCACGACTCGTGCTGGATCGTCCGCGGCACCGGCCCCGCGCGTTCCTGATCGCGAACGTTCCGCCCGCGGCGCGGGGTGCCTACGATCCGGCGCCCCCTCGCCCCATGGCCTCGCCCCTTCGCGTCGTTTCGTTCGGTCTCGGTCCCATCGGCCTCGCAGCGGCGCGTCTCGTGCTGCAGAAGCGCTCCCTGCAGCTCGTCGGCGCGATCGACGTCGACCCGGCCAAGGTCGATCACGATGTCGCCGAGCTGCTGCAGATCGAACAGCCCGTCGGCATCCGGGTCGAAGCAGACGCCGAAGCAGCGCTGCGCCGGCTGAAGCCGGACGTGATGCTGCACTGCACGTCGAGCTTCATGGGCGCCGTGAAGGACCAGCTGCTCCTGGCCGCGCGCTGCGGCGTCGACGTCGTCTCGTCGACCGAGGAACTGCTCGTTCCCGACCTGCAGAGTGCGCCGATCGCGAAGGAGATCGATGCCGCGGCCGTGGCGGGAGGCGTCTCGATCCTCGGCACGGGCGTCAACCCCGGCTACGCGATGGACTTCCTCGCGGTGATCGCGTCCGCCGTGACGTTCGACGTGAAGGCCGTCACGTGCACGCGCATCGTCGACGCCGCGACGCGGCGGCTGCCGCTGCAGAGGAAGGTCGGCGCCGGGCTCACGAAGGCGGAGTTCCAGAAGGAGATGGCGACCGGGAAGTTCGGACACATCGGCATGCGCGAGTCGGTCGCGCTGCTGGCGCGCGGGATCGACATTCGGCTCGATCGCATCGAACAGACCGTCGAACCGGTGTTCGCGGCCGAGGATCACAAGACGCCGTTCCTCACCGTGAAGGAGGGCCAGGTCGCCGGAATCCGGAACCACGGCTACGGCTACGTCGGCAAACACGCGATCGTGCACCTCGACCTGTCGATGTACGTCGGCGCGCCCGACCCGCGCGACGAGGTCGTGCTGGACAGCGTTCCGCCGATCCACCTGAAGTTCCTCGGCGGCATCGCCGGCGATCAGGCGACCGCCGCGATTCTCGTGAACAACCTGCACGGCGTCGTCGCCGCGGCGCCGGGCCTGCGCACCGTGCTCGACGTCGCACCGCCGCGCCTCTGCCGCTGACGCGAATAGTTCGGGATCGGGGTTTGCCCGCTCGTCGTCCCTCGCGTCTAGTCAGCGCATGGCAGGCGAGCGAACGAAGCGACCGACGACCGTCCTGGCTGCGTGGACGGTGCTCCTGCTCACGGCGTTCGTGGTTCGCGGTGACCTGACCGTCGCCCCGCCCGCGCCCTCACCTCGGCCCGTCCGCCCGACGGGCCCCGTCGTCGTGAAGGCGGAGAGCGCGCGGTTGCCGGCGCGTTCGTCGATCTCGTGCCGTGGTCGTGTACTCGACGCGCTCGGCTTCCTCGTGGTAGGCGCCGAAGTGGAGACCGCCGACCGCGGCATCGAACGGACGGACGCCGACGGCGAGTTCCGTCTCGACGTCGCCGACGGTTCGTTCGTCGACGTGCTCGTCCGTGCGAAGGGCCTGCAGTCGCGTCGCCTTCGTATGTCGCCGTCGACGCCGAATCCGGTGCTCGTGCAGCTCCCGCCGTCCGCGCCGTGGGACCACGAGCCCGCGCAGTTGCCGGCGGCGAGTCGCCTGCTGGGCGAAGGCACGGTGCGCAATCAGGGCGGTGAACCCGTCGCCGGCGCGTGGGTCACGACGGTCGGCGGCGACGCGTGGAGCCGCACCGACGAGTTCGGCAGGTACGTGCTCTCGTTGCCGCAGTCGCCGGTGACGCTGCTCGTCCATCAGCCCGATGGCAGCGGCGAGACGCCGGGCCTCGTCGCGCGCACCGAGCCGATCGACGTCGCGCGCACCGACGGTCGTGTGCCGTTGCCCGAAGTCGTCGCGATGCGCGCGGGAGTGATCCGCGGCGTGGTGCGCGATCCGCGCGGCGAACCCGTCGAGGGCGTGCCCGTGCAGGTGCAGGGCGAAGGCATCGCCCGTGTGCTCGAGACGGGGGCCGGCGGCGCGTTCCGCCTCGGTGGACTGCATCCGGGCCGCTACGTCGTGCGTCCGTTCGCCTTCCGCGGTGCGCTCGGTGCGCCGCAGGACGTGGTTCTCGCCGACGCGGTCGTCGACTGCGACCTGCGCATGCAGAGTGCGGCCGAACGTCGGCTGCGCCTGCTGAACGAGCGCGGCGCTCCGGTCGCTCACGCGCTGGTCGCCGCCGAGTTCGCGGGCGAACGCAGCGCCGTCGCGGAGACCGACGCCGACGGCTTTGCCGCGCTGGTCGTCGCCGAGGCGGCCGCGCCGTCGGTCGAGTTCGAAGTGCGCGCAGGCGAAGCGTTGACCGCGGTCGAGGTGCGGCGCTTCGAGGCGGACAGCGCGACGCTCGTCGTCGACGCGCCGTGACCTGAGCTACTGGATCACGCCGACACCGGCGTTGGTCAGCACGAAGCCGAGCGGGGCCGCCGCGTCGAACGCGACGGACTGCGACATGAAGTAGAGGCCGGGGTAGACCGTCGGCAGCGGCCAGGCCAGCGACGTTGCGCCGGCGCCGTCGAGCACGAACCCGAAGCCAGTGATCCACGCGCCCGACGCCGGCAGGTACACGGTGCAGCCGGGGACGAGGTCGATGCCGGGCTGGTTCAGTTCGAGCGCGAAGATGTTGATGCCGAGGGCGTTCGCGGGACCGTTCGTGTGCGACAGGAACGCGGTCTGGCCACCGACCATCGAGCCGGTGAAGGTGAACGAGAACGTCCCCGCCCCCGACGGGCAGCCGATGCCCCACGTGCCGACCTGGCCGGGCAACAGGTAGCTGACGTCGAGAGTCGGCCGCGCCGCCGGCGTGAGCGACTGTCGCGAGTCGAGCCGCCGCGCGGTGAGCGACGTCGTTTCGGACTGCGACTTCAGGATCCATCCGAAGTTCGTCGCCGGCGTGTCGAGCCACGCCTGCACGTCGGCGACGAGCCCGGGACTCGCCGGCACGACGAGGGCGCCCGTGGTCGGCAGCGCGAACGTGAAGCTCGGCGTCACCGAGAAGTCGCCGCCCGGCGTCGTCCAGAGCGTCGTGCTGTAGAAGCGGTGGATCCACGTCGCGTCGCCGGTCTGTGACGGACCGCCCGCGCCGCCTCCGCCGCCGGCACCGCTGGGCGACGAAGCGCCTTCGCCCCACGTCGTCGAAAGGCGATGTGCATCGACGAGCAGGTCTGCGCTGTCAATGCAGCGGTTGACGTTGAGCCGCAGCGTCGCCGCGACGATCTTCGCGCCGGCGGGGACGGCGCCGGCCACGTCGAAGCGCAGCAGCGCGCGTCGCGCGAGGCCGGTCGCGGTCTCGCCGACGAAGACGTTGCGGCCCGCGCCGTTGCTGATCGAACCGGACAGGTCCTGGTAGAGCGTGCTGTCGAGGTTGCACGCGACCGACACCGTCGTCTGCGCGGCGAGGCCGGTCGCGAGCAGACCCCCGAGCAACCCGGCAGGAACGATTCGAACGAAGAAGGGCGTTCGGGCCATGGTGCTCACTACTGGATCACACCGACGCCGGCGTTCGACAGCACGAAGCCAAGCGGTGCCGCAGGGTCGATCGCGACGGTCTGCGACATGAAGTAGAGGCCCGGGTAGGCGGTCGGCAGCGGCCAGGGGAGCGTGCCGACACCCGCACCGTCGATGACGAACCCGAAGCCCGTGATCCACGCGCCCGAAGCAGGCAGGTAGACCGTGCATCCGGGGAGCAGGTCGATGCCCGGCTGGTTCAGTTCGAGCGCGAAGATGTTGATGGCGAGGCTGTTCGCGGGGCCGTTCGTGTGCGACAGGAACGCGGTCTGGCCGCCGACCATCGAGCCCGTGAACGTGAACGAGAAGTTGCCGAAACTCGTCGGGCAGCCGGTGCCCCACGAGGCGCTCTGGCCGGGCAGCAGGTAGGTCACCGCCAGCGTCGGTCGCCCGGACGCGGCCTCGCGCGAGTTGATGCGCCGCGCGGTGACGGCGATCGTCTCGTCCTGCGCTTTCAGCACCCAGCCGAAGTTGGTGGACGGGTTGTTCAGCCAATCCTGCACGTCGGCGACGAGGCCGGGACTCGCCGGCACGGTGAACGGGCCGATCACCGGCATCGGGAACGTCGCGGAGCGCGACGCGACGTAGTCGCCGCCCGCTGTCGTCCACGTCGTCGTGTTGAAGAAGCGGTGCAGCCAGGTTGCGTCACCGGTCGTCGCCGTTCCGCCGGCGCCGCCGCCGCCGACGGCCACGGACGTGCCTTCGCCCCACGACCGCGAGACCCGGTGCACGTCCGTGATCATCGGCACGGTGTCGTTCGACTGGCCGACGTTCATGGACAGCGACACCGCGACGATCGACGCGCCGGCCGGCACCGAGCCCGCGACGTCGAATCGCAGCAGCGCGCGGCGGATCGAAGCGCCGCCGGTGAGGCCGCAGAAGACGCTCGTTCCGGCGCCGTTGCTCGTCGCACCGGCGAGGTCCTCGTAGAGCGTGTTGTCGATGTTGGAGACGACGTTGACCGTCGTCTGTGCTGTGAGGGTGGTGGCGAGCAGGGCGGCGCCGATGGCGCCGAAGATCGAGGTTCGACGGTGGATCATGGTGTGCGGGCTTCGAAGCGGGGTAGCGAAGCGTAGCGACCCCCGGAGCGCCCGCACCCCCCTCTCGCACGACCGTGACCGCTACTTGCCGTCCTTCTTCTGCCCGAAGAAGAACACCTCACCGTGGCCGACTTCGGCGAGTCGCTTCAGCAAACCTTCGTTCGCTTCGCCGAGACCGATGCAGTGCATGCGGATCCGGCGGAAGGCATTCATCCGCCGTACGTCCTCGATGAGCCAGCCGTCCTCACGGTACGGGCCGGGGTACCAGATCTGGGGCGTGCGCGGGGCCGCCTTCGAAGTCTCCATGTCGGAGACCACTTCGCCCTCGTGGTAGTCCTTGTCGACGGCGATGAAGTCGTCGCTGGTGGGGGCGCCGTCGGAGAGCATGAAGATCGTGTCGCAGCCCTCGGTCAACGCGTCTTCGTCGACGTAGGCCGCGGTGGCGACGAATCCCTTGCCGGCCAGGCCGAACGCGCGGGCGATGCCCGAGTGCATGTTGGTGTCACCACGGAGGACCTTCGGCTCCTTCTCGCCCGGGGGCACGACACCGGTGCGACCTCGGTTGTTCTCGCCCGGCACCGGAGGCGGCACTGGCGCGGGCTTGATCGAGTCGAGCTCCGCGATCGCACGGTCGACGTTGCTCTTGGTCGCCTTCATCATCCCCTTGCACGCTTCGAGCGTTCCCGAACTGTCGCCGAACCAGACCACCGAGAACGTCTTGTCGGGAGTCAGGCGCAGCAGAGAAATGCGGAGCTGCTCACGGGCGAGATCCCACCGCGTCTGGATCTTGTCCCACGGCAGGTCGCTTTCGTCGAGCAGGGCTCGTTTCTTCTTGGGCCGAGGTCCGGTGATCGGGTTCGTCGGCGGCTTCGCGCTCGGCGAGATCGCCATCAGCATCGAGTCCGACATGTCGACGACGTAGCAGATGCGCTCGCCGTCGGTCTCGATGCCGAAGAAGCGCGGCGAAGCCGTCGTGCCGTTGTCGGTCGGCTTCCTCACTTCGCCGCGTGCCAGCAGCTCGAGCCACGGCTCCGGGTTCACGAACAGCGCGGGTCCGTTGAGGATCCACTGCAGGTGACGCCCCATCTGCACCTTCAGTGTGTGCGACAGACCGACGTCGTCGGCGAGCAGGCCGATGTACGCAGTGAGTGCTTCGCGGTAGGCGGCGTCGTTGACGCGGCTCTTCTGCTCCCAGAGCGCGCCCGTCATCGCGCCGAGCAGGAGCGCCCGATCGGACTCCTTCTTCGGGAACTCGAGGCAGTTCGGCAGCACGACGGCCTTCACGTCGCCCGAACGCGATTCGCCGATCGCGGCGATCGCCGCCGCGCGGTGGTAGAGGTTCTTGTCGCCCGTGGCGATGTCGATGACTTCGGCCTCCCGCGAACGGTTCGCCACGATGCGCAGCGTCTGGACCCAGAGCCACGTGTCGATCGGCTTGTCCTGCGCGATGCGCAGTGCGTTCAGCGATTCCGTCGCCTCGCCGAAGTCGAAGTGGCGGCCGTACAACGTCGCGAGCGTGTACTTGGAGTACTCCGGGTGCGCTTTCGGCTTCGTGTAGTCGCTGATCAGGATGGGCAGCCCTTCCATTGCGCGGGTCTGGGCGAGACGGCTGCGCCCTTCGGTGTGGTGGACGAAAGGAATCCGCGCGATGCACTCCTTGTAGCGAGCGAGCGCTTCGGCGTAGCCCGGCGGACCGGCTGCGGGCACGGGAGCCGGCGCGGGTTTCGCACCGCCTTTCTGCGCGGCGATCGGCGCGGTCAGAGCACTCAGCGTGGAGAGGACGAGAAGCGCACGGACGGGCGATACGGCCATTGGGAGAGGGCGCATGCGGGGTCGGAAGCGTAGGGCTGCTGGCGGCGGGACGGTAGGCCCGCTGCGCGCGCACGTCACCGGCCCGGGCCGTTCACGCCGGTGCACCGGGTGCCGCCGCGGCTACCTTCCGCGCCATGGCCAAACTGTTCTCGTCGATCGACGACAAACTCGCCGAGTGGATCACCGCGCAG
>JAEUHQ010000198.1 GCA_016794565.1 Planctomycetota bacterium
CCGGGCTTCGGTGCGTTCCTCGACGTCGTCCCTTCGAATCCGTCGACCACCGATTCGGCGATCCTCGCGATGGGACACGGCGACCTCGACGGCGACGGCCGGCTCGACGTCGTCGTCGCCCGCTTGGGCAAGGTCACGGTGCTGCGCAACGTGGGCGGCGCCACGATGTTCGTCGCCGAGCCGGAGATCCCGTGCCTGACGACGATCTTCGGGCTCGCGATCGGCGACTACGACAACGACGGCCGCCTCGACGTCGCGACCGTCGGCACGAAGGCCCTCGCTGGCGGGCTGATCGAGCCGAACATCAGCGTGCTCCTGAATCGACCCGACGGGAGCCCGCTCGTCCACTTCGCCGCGCCGATCGACAGCCCGCTCGGTCCGGCATGGTCGTCACCGTACTCGGGCTTTGCGTTCATCCCGATTGGCATGGCGACCGCGGACTTCGACTCGGACGGCATCCTCGACGTGGCGGTCGCGTCGAGCAGCCTGACCGGCTATCACCCGGCCCTGGTGGCGACCGGCCGAGGCTCCCACGGATTCGGCACCGGTGCGTTCGGAGCGCCGACCGACTACCTCGTGTTCGCCAATGCCATGGACATCGCGGCCGCAGACTTCGACCGCGACGGTGCCTGCGACTTCGCGGTGCTCGAGTACGGCGGCAACGTGGACGTGTTCCGGGGAACGACCGGACCCACCGGTTCTCCGCTCGGAGTCTTCGTCAGCGGCGCGTACGTGCCCGGCCCCACGCTGCCGCCGCCGTTCCCGGCGGGATCCACGATGCCGGCGACCGCCCTGCTGGCCGTCGACCTGGACGGCGACGGCGCCGTGGACCTCGCCACCACCCGCAGGGGCAACCTCGTCGCGTCCCTCGGCACCGGCCTCGTGACGTACGCGGGCAACGGCAGCTTCGCGTTCGGGGCCCCGGTGCTGCACGTCGTCGGCTCCTTCCCGTCGTGCCTCGCGGTCGGCGACCTCCTGGCCAGCGGGAACCTCGACATCGCGGTGGGCCGGGAAGAGAACTGGATCCCGTCGAACTTCGGGCTCGCGGCGATACAGGCCGGCGGCAGTGTCGCAACGTTCCCGTCGCTCACCGTGGGCGGCGGATATCCCGAGCACGTGGCGGTCGCCGACTTCGATGGCGACGGCGCCAGCGACCTGGTCGTGGGGAAGGAGTACGGCAACGTCACGTTCGTCCCGGGACAGTGCCACCCGGCGGTTCCACGAACGGTGACCGTGACGAGTCCGGACGGCGGTGAGTCGATCGGCGTCGACACGACGGAAACGCTGTCGTGGACGAAGTCGCCGTCGGTGGCGGCCGTCGATCTCGCGATCTCCCGCGACGACGGCGCCACCTGGGTGACCATCGCATCGAACGTCACCGCCACGTACTTCGACTGGCGCGTGACGCCACCGGGCACGAGCCGTGGACGGCTGCGCGTGACCGCGAGCGGTCATCCGAGCGTCTTCGACGACAGCGGCTTCCCCTTCGAGATCGCCGGCCCGGAGATCGCGGCGCAACAGGTGCTCGGCATGGGCTGCCCCGGCAACGGAGCGCAGATCGTGACCGCGCTGCCGGTTCTCGGCACGTCCGTGCCGACGCTGGTCTTCTCCGCTCCGCCGGCGGCGCTCGGCGCCGTCTTCTTCTCCGGCGAGGTCCTCGCGCCGACGACCTTGTCGCCCGGGTGCAACGTGTGGCTGGATCCCACACTCGCCGGCCTGTTCGCGTTCGTCACCGATGCCGCCGGCAATCACCTCGGGTCGTTCGCGCTGCCCGACGATCACACGCTGTTCGGCACGACGTTCCACCTGCAGGGTGCGTTGTGGTCAGCCGCCTATCCCACGGGCTTCGGACTCTCGAGCGCTCTCAGCCTGCGTTGCGGATTCTGAACGCGGTGCCGCCCCGCGATCGGCGACGACGAGGGATGGCGCGAAGGCCCGCCGCCGGCCGACGCTGGCCTCGGCGCGGCCGCTGCCTATCCTCTTCGCCCGACATGCCCGTTCCCCTCATCGATCTCACGCGCGACAAGGCGCAGCTCGCCGAAGTCGAAGCCGCCGTCGTGCGCGTCGTCCGCAGCGGTCAGTACATCCTCGGCCCCGAGGTCGAGAACTTCGAACGCGAGCTGCAGGAGTACCTCGGCTGCAAGCACGCGCTGTCGATGTCGTCGGGCACCGACGCGCTGCTCGCACCGCTGATGGCGCTCGGCATCGGGCCGGGCGACGAAGTCGTGATGCCGACGTACTCGTTCTTCGCGACCGCGGGCGTCGTCGCGCGCGTCGGCGCGAAGCCCGTCTTCGTCGACGTCGAGCCCACGTTCCTGTGCATCGATCCGGCGCGGCTCGAAGAGGCGTTGAAGAAGTGTGCGCGACCGAAGGCCGTGATGGCCGTGCACCTGTTCGGCGCGTCGTTCGACGTCGACACGGTGCTCGCGATCTGCAGGAAGTTCTCGGTGCCGCTGATCGAAGACGCCGCGCAGGCGATCGGCACGAAGCGGAAGGGCCGGATGGCGGGCAGCGACGGGCTGTGCGCCGGCTGGTCGACCTTCCCGACCAAGAACATGGGCGGCATCGGCGACGGCGGCTTCCTCACGACGAACGACGACCAGTTCTTCGCTCTGTGCAAGCTGCTTCGCAACCACGGCCAGGCCGAGCTCTACAAACACAACATCGTCGGCGGCAACTTCCGCATGGACGCAGTGCAGGCCGCCGCGCTGCGCGTGAAGCTGCGCACGATGGAGAAGGTGACGGCGCAGCGGCGCGAGAACGCGGCGCGGTACCGCAAGCTGTTCGCGGACGCGAAGCTGACCGAGTGGGCGCAGCTGCCGACCGACCAGGATCGCCACGCGTACCACCAGTTCGTGCTGCGTGTGCCGGCGGGCAAGCGCGACGCCGCGATCGCGCATCTGCGCCAGCAGGGCATCGGCTGCGCCGTCTACTACCCGATCCCGTTCCACCGCCAGCCGTGCTTCCAGGGTCTCGGCTTCGCCGCACAGGACTTCCCGGTCGCCGAGAAGGCCGCCGCCGAAGCGCTGGCGCTGCCGATCTTCCAGGGTCTCACCGAAGCGGAACAGATCGACGTCGTCGGCGCGCTCGCGCAGTTCGTGCGGTAGCGCCACCGCACCGCGCGCTCACTTCTTCGGCTTCGGCAGCGCCACGCGCATGCGAACCGCCTCGCTGCCGCACACGATGTCGACGCTGAGGCCGTCCTTGTCGACACTCGCCGCCTTGCACTCGAGCACCTCGCGCGGCGCATCCGGCGCCGGCAGCGCCTCGATCTTGCCGGCGACGATCGACGCCTCGTCGATGACAGGCAGCGCCGCGGCAAGGTCGACGACGCGCGGCGCGGGGACGAGGGACACCTGATCCTTGCCGAGGACCAGGTTCCACGGCTCGTCCTTGCCGTTGCTCAGCATCGCGACCGGCACCGCGCGTGTGTCGCGCGCCGCGAACACGTTCGCCGGCAGCGTCCACGTGGTCACGGTCCAGGCTCCTGCCTTGGTCGGCTGGTTGCCGACGACCGTCGCGGGCGAACGCCAGTCGTTCGCTCCGAGCAGCACCTCGATCTGCACCGCCTGATTGCTCGTCTTCGATTCGCCGTCGGGCGACACGCCGATCACGAGCTTGGGCACCGCCTTCTTCGCTTCCCCGATGGGTCCGGCGATCTCGACGTCCTGCGCGGCGCCGACCGCCTTGCCGCTCCCCTTCACGTGGATCGCCGCCGCCTTCTCGTCGGTGCGATTCATCAGGACGGGATAGGCACCCGGCGCCACGACGGACTCGCCGACGACGACCGGCATGGTGAGCCGCCACACCGTCGCTCGGCCCGCCCCCATCATCCAGAACTGATGGAGCTTGAAGTCCTCCAGCGGATGCCCGCTGGCCGAGATCGCGCGGTATTCGAACGTCGACGTCTGCTTCTGCCAGGTGAAGGTGGGCTTCTGGGCAGACGCCGCGGACAGCAGAACGCAGCCGACGAGAACGCGAACACGCATGGGACCTCCGAGAGGGGAACGGCGCGTGACGCTAGCGGGCGCCGGAAGCGGACGGAAGGCAGCGATCGCCTCATGCTTCGCCTTGCTCCGCCCCTCGCAAAGCTAGGACCCGACCGTGACCTGGAGCGCGTTGGTCACCGTGACGGCGATCCACGCACCGGTGATGTCGGTCTCGATGGGCAACCATTGGTGATGGAAGGTCACCCCGACGAGCGGCGGTGAGTTGGGCAGGAAGAACTGGTGCTGCCCAACGCCACCCGACGGCAGGACGACGCCCAGGATGTCGGGACCGACGTGAAGGTCGCAGCCCGGCAACGCCTGCGGGAAGACGAGGGACAACGGCAGCGGCGGCAGGAGTGTGTTGACGCTGGTCAACGTCAGGACGAGCGCGGACT